>JAZUHA010000308.1:0-38834 GCA_045641485.1 Acutalibacteraceae bacterium | reverse complement strand
CTTGATATGGAAGAGGATATGAATGTTATTCACTTCTACGGCATAAAAAAGCGTGATGACTGATTTTACGGTTAGTATTTCTCCCGTTGCATTTGCTGAAAATGATTATACGGGAAGTTTCGGTATCCCTCGTCAAAGCGGTCTTGTGAACAGCGTAAAAACAAAAATTATTTTTACGAAAGAATACCGTGACAAAAACGCTTTAAGGGGTTTGGAGCAGTATTCCGACCTTTGGCTTATATGGGGATTTTCCGAAAACACGGGTAAAAAACGGTCGCCCACCGTAAGACCGCCGAAATTGGGCGGTAATAAAAGAGTGGGAGTTTTTGCCACACGTTCTCCGTTTCGGCCTAACGGTCTCGGTCTTTCACGTGTTTCGCTTTTAAATATTTGTGAAAACGAAAATGACGGAATGTATTTGGTAGTCGGAGGTGCGGATCTTAAAAACAACACTCCCGTTTACGATATTAAACCGTATTTACCGTATACCGACTGTGTTCCCGAGGCAAAGGGCGGATTTGCCGCAGAACATAAAGACGATTTTTTCAAGGTGGAAATTCCCGAAAATATAAAAAACGGTTTTTCTTCCGATTTTATACTGAAACTTACCGAAGTTTTGTCACTTAATCCTGTTCCGCAATATAAAAACGATGAAAAAACATACGGTATGCGTTTTGCGGATTGCGAAATTAAATTTTTAAGTTTTGACGGGGTAATTAAAGTAACCGATATCAAAAAGGCGGATTATTTATGAAAAGCGTTATGATGAAGTCTTTTAACGAGTTCAGATGTACTGCGGAAAATTGTACGGACAACTGCTGTATCGGTTGGGAAATTGATATTGATGACGAAACTCTTGATTACTATAAAAGTATAAAAGGCGGCTTCGGCAGAGAACTTAATAAAAATATATCCGTTTCACAAGACGGCGCATATTGTTTTTGTCTTAAAGAAAACGGAAGATGTGCTTTTCTCAATGAAAACAATCTTTGTGAAATAATAAAAAATCTCGGAGAGGATTCACTGTGTGAAATATGCAGTGAACATCCGAGATTTTACAATTTTCTGTATAATTACGAGGAAGCAGGACTCGGTCTTTGCTGTGAAGAAGCGGCAAGGCTTCTTTTATCGGCAGACGGTTTTACGCTTTGCGAAGAAGAATTTCCGGAAGATACAGCGGAGATTACAAAAGAAGAAGCACTGATTGAAGAAAAAGTAATCTCAGCAAGAAATAAAATGCTTTACATACTGAACAGGCGGGAAAATTCTTTAAATGATTGCATAAAATTTATTTTATCCGTCAGCGAAAAACTTTCGGATGATTTCAAAGAAAATAAAGATTATAAAAAAGAATATTCCGACAGTGAGGTACTTTTATTAAAAGAAAAAGAAGAACCCGTTGACGAAAAATACCTTTTGCTTATTGAAAAAATAAAACAAAACCTCCCTCTTGTAAAATCAAAAGAGGAAGATTTTAAAAAATACCGTTCAGGTGATGAAGATTATAAAAAAATACTTGCTTATATGATATTCCGTCATTTTTCTTCCTGCATTTTTGACGGAAAAGTATACGGCAGATTGATGTTTTGCATTTTAAATCTGCGGTTTATTGAACTTGCCGATATACTGACTTATGCGGAAAACAACGGGTTTTCACTTGCAGACCGAATAAACAATGTTAAATACTGGTCACGGCAGACGGAATACAGCGATATAAACACCGAGTTGTATTATAATTTATAATCAGATTATTCCCGTTGTTTTCAGTGCTTCAAGAGAATTTACTGCACATCGGAATAATCGGCTTTCGGCATTTTTTATGCAGGTTTCGGTTGTGTCCGTCGGCAAAATTGATTTGTTGAAATAGTCAAAATGCTTTTTAAGTTCGTTGAGGGAGCAGTCAATATTTCCGCTTAAAAGCATAACGGATTTATTTTGCTCTTTTGCTTTTTCGGATATTCTCACGGGCAGTTTTCCGAGCAGAGAAGAAGCATCTGTTTTGCCTTCACCTGTTATAACCAAATCGGCGTTTTTAATTTTTTCGCCGAGTTCATAAACATCATAAAGAATATCAAATCCCGAAATGAGTTTTGCATTTAAAAATGCGAGCAGTGAAAAAGCGAGACCGCCGGCGGCTCCCGCACCTTTTTCCTGCGAAAAATCTTTGTTTAAAGTGTTTTTACATATATCGGAAAAATGAATAACACCATTTTCGAGAATGTCAATGTCACTTTCCTTTGCTCCTTTTTGTCTTGCAAAAACTTTTGTTGCGCCGTTTTCGCCGTAAAGCGGGGAAACAACGTCGCAGGCGGCGATTATTTCCGTATTGAAAATTCGTTTATCTATTCCCGATATATCAATATTTGTGATTTTTATAAGGTTTTCTCCGCCTAAAGGTACATCTTTGCCGTTTTCATCTGTAAATTTTACACCCAAAGCACGCAGACAGCCTGCACCGCAATCGTTTGTGGCGCTCCCTCCTATGCCGATAATAATTCTTTTAACGCCTTTGTCGAGTGCTTTTTTAATTATTTCTCCCGTGCCGTATGTTGTTGTTTTAAGCGGGTTTCTTTCTTTTTCTTTTAAAAGTGTAAGTCCCGAAGAAGCGGCGGTTTCTATAACAGCGGTGTCACCGCAAATTCCGTAGTAAGCAGAGATACTTCTCATTAAGGGGTTGTGAGTTTTAATGCTTACTTTTTCTCCGCCCAAAGCACTTAAAAAAGCATCGGTCGTGCCCTCTCCGCCGTCTGCAAGGGGGCATAATGTGACTTCGCTTTCGGGGTAAACTGATTTTACGGCATTTGAAATTATACGTGAAACTTCGGGGGAAGTTAAAGAACCCTTAAAAGAGTCCGGCACTATGAGAATATTCATAATACAATCTCCGATAACACGATTATCCAAAATAACACCTCAATTCATCAACACTTGTAATGTTATTATATACTTACATCTTCAAACTAAAACAAACTTAAAATGTTGTTTAGCATTTTATATGTTTAAATTTCGACAAAAAATGTTATAATACGGAAAAAAATAAAATAATTTTGAAATATTTTTATTTTTTTGACATTAATAATTGCAACAATCTATATTATTTTACCGGGCATTCTTTCAACATCACAAAAAGGAAGACTGCAAAAAAGAAAAACTTTGCCGAATAAGGTGTATTGTGACGGTTCTGTTATAACATCTGTTTCAGATAGTATTACCGTTACAAAGTCCGTCAGCGAAGCAAAACTCCTAACTGATTACGATGATTTTTATGTAATTAAGTTTCCCGGATTTAAAACAGATGAAAAGTTTATATGTCAAAAGATTTTGTTTACTGCGGAATCATTTGAAGAGTTTGAGAAAATATTTGACGGCAAAATAAAGAAGAGATAATTCATTTAAAGGATAAGGGTAAAGGACAAGGAAACATATTATGAAAAAATTTAAAACCAACCAATTGATAATTTTACTTTTTACAGTTTTCGATGTTTTTTCTCTTGTTTCATTATCTGCTTTTGCAGCAGATTCGGAAAATACGGTAACAACAGGTGAAAGAATTTTAAACGGAACTTTCGGAGGAGTTTGCGGGCTTGCAATAGGCGGTGCCGCAGTTGCTGTTGCGGGTTTAATCTGTATGATTATTTATAAATCCAAACCGATTGCAAAATCAAAAACCAAAGGAATACATATTTTTTTACTTGGTATCATAGCTTTAGTGATTTCAGCAATACTTTACTTTTTACTCTTCCTACGATGAGGTTTTCACGCTAACCGTCCCCTTGTCCTTTTTGGTTAAATAGGAGGTTTGTATATGCCGTTTATTATCATAAGGTTGATTTTTTTCTGTATAGTACTTATTGCCGCTTTTTTAATAATTAAAAAGCAGCGTTTAAAAAACGAACGCCGAAATCGCATAATCGCATTTATATCGGCGATGGTGTTAACAACTTTGTTTTCGCTTTTTCCCGTTGAGAATGCTTTTGTTTCATTCCCGACAGCCGAAAAAGCATACGCTTATAATCATACCGGAAAAGTTAAATTAACGGTCAACGGTAATGATTCTGATTTTATTGTCGGCGAAAAGGGGAACACCGATGTTTATGCAATTATTCCCAAAACAAATAACCGTTTCAAAATCGGTATGGGTACTGATATGCGGCAAGTCTTTAAAAAAACATCAGACGGGATATCGGTATGTGTTTACCGGTTTAAAGAAACCGACGATTACTATATAAGCGTTTTTGATGCTGACGGCGGCGAAACGGAAATAACGGATAATTGCAATTCGGTGTTTGAATACACAAGCAGTTTCAACAGTGCACTTAACAAAAAATTTTATACCTATTATGCTTTTATTGAAAACTATAATGACGGTTATTCGGTTTCGGTCAACGGCAAAACCCAAATCAAAACGGGTAGTTGATTCAATGCCAAGTTTGAACGAGGGGTTGGTTCCGTGTCCGACTGAGGTAATAAAAACAGATAGTTACAGCAGGATGCAGAACGGTTTCGCAACTTTATTCATATTTTCGAATGAGAGTGGAGGAATATATGAAACGATATTTTTATATCACAATTCACTTCTCTCCTGACTATGAAGGAACAGTATTTTCAAAATATCAAGATGATCTTTATATAAATACTGAAACAGGAGAGATATATCGCAAAAGATTGTTGTATGATTTTGGCTGGGGGCAAGAGAACGGATTTGAATTAATGCCGCAGTTGTCGTTTGATGAGTTGATTCAATTAGTTGAGCATCCAATGGTGCAACCTCAAAAGAAGTTTTGGCAAAAAAATACCAAAGAGGAAATCCAACAAGCTGATATTTGGCGCAGCAACTTATATGGTGCAGTTGCGGTGATAATGCAAGATTATGTAAAAGAACTTGTTGCGTTCCTATCAACCAAGGTTGATACGGATTACTTTTTAAATTCAAGTATACGAGATAATTTTAAATGTTTCTCTTTCGACTCACAAAAAACAAGAGCGGAGGGGAAGATTTCAGGTGGAGTTCTTGCACGATCATATGAGGACATTCTTAAGGATTACCCTCAATGGGAAAGAATTTCTTCGAAGGTTATCAATCAAGTATACGTAGGAGGACAAGGGGACGGTTCTATGTCCTGCCTTTGAGACATTAAAAAACGGCAAAAAAATGAGACAATTTGTCCTGTTTTTCAACAAAAAACCGGCTGTCAGATTGATAAAAAGCACTAAGATTGACAAGACATAGAACCGTCCCCACGTCCTTCCTTTTACCTACAATTATACCATAAAAGCGGAGAAAAATCAGTAGTATATTTCACGAAAAAGCCTTGTGCCGTATGGCTTTTTCAAGTTTTACAAACGGCTAATTATAGTTGAGACAAGGAGAGTAAATTATGGAGAAAATTGAGTTTGAAACCGTGCTTGTGGAGGCTGCAAAGCTTCCAATTGTAAAAGTAGACCGTGAACTGTTTTTAAGAAAAGAACTTCGAAATCGCTACAGTAAGGAAGTAGTAGATTTGGCAATAGAATATAATCCTGCCTATGCAGGTATTACGGTTGCAGATATTGATAAGATTGCAAAGAGCTGTATTAATGCAGAAACTACAAGAGTAACTGCTATATCAGCTGCAGCCGGAATACCTGGAGGATTTGCAATGATAGGAACCGTGCCTGTAGATTTGGCACAGTATTTCGGACATATTTTACGAGTCATCCAAGAGCTTATATATCTTTATGGTTGGCAGGATTTGAACCTTGATGAAAGCGAACTGAATGAGGAAACAAAAAATATTTTGACATTGTTCGTGGGAATCATGTTTGGAGTTAATGGCGCCGTAAATGCGGTCAATAAAATTGCCGGACAGGTTGCTAAGCAGGTAGCAAAGAAACTGCCACAGAAGGCACTTACTAAAGGTGTGATTTATCCCATTGTAAAGAAGATCTGTGCTTTATTAGGTGTAAAGATGACAAAGGAGATTTTTGCAAAGGGAGTTTCCAAGGCAGTGCCTGTCGTAGGTGCCGTAGTATCCGGCGGACTTACGCTTGCGACATTTAAGCCTATGTCAGGAAAACTCAAGAAGTACCTGGAGTCATGTGAGGTAGCAGATGTTTCTTATTACGAGAAATGGAGAAATCATCGATGTTGACATTGACGATATTGATGTAAGTGATATCGTTGTTGGTGATGGTGACGAAGAAGACGAGTAGTTGAGCTTTGGGAGGACAAGGGGACGATTCTATGTCCTGCCTCCAAAACATTGAAAAACGGTAAAAGACAAGACAATTTGTCCTGTTTTTCAACAAAAAACCGGCTGTCAGATTGATAAAAAGCATTAAGACGGACAGGACATAGAACCGTCCCCTCGTCCTTGTTAGTATATTTGAGGATTGACTTTTATGGAATATTTGAAAATTATAAAAAAAGACAGAATGCCTCTTGTTATTATATTTTGGTTGTTGTTTATTTGTTCATTTCCGTTCTTTTTCAGGGAGCTTAATATTTTAGTCAATGCACAAAGTTCTTCTTACACATCTTCGGATATAGGAAGTGCTTTGAAATTGGTTATAATTCTTCCGATTTTCTTTATAGCGGACATTCCGTCAAATAAGTTTTTCTTTTCGCTTTTGCTTGACATTAGAATGAAAAAACAATGTATTTCATCTGTGCATTTATTGAAAGCAGAAACAAGCAGATTTTATGGTTATGTTCCGGGTACAAAATCAAAAAATGATTATTTTTACAAGTGCTATTTAAAAACCAATAAAGGAAAACGAATGAAAATAATTATCTTTAAAGATTTGATGGAAGAAATTAAAGAGAAAACTGATAACCACACTTACTCGGTAACATATTACCGATATTCTAAAGTTGCAACACATATCGAAAAGACGGATTGAAAGGAATTAAAAGGATGACAAAGCGCTTATTCGGGCAGGAACGTCCACTCGTCTTAAAAAATTCATCAATTTCCGGTTTCATATTCCGAGGAAATATGCGATAATCAGTACCGGTTATTTGTTTTTTAATTAACTGCAATTGTACCGGAAAAGCGAGCCGTTTGCACTGCTTTTCAGTGCTTTGACTCGCTTTTTCTTTTTAGGACTGTTGTGTGACATCACCTGTTCTTATTATATTTTTTCAAGAACGTCTGCGATTTCTTCGAGCCAGTCGCCTTCAAAAAGTTCTACCGCACCGGCATCTACGCTTCTCGGCAGTTTTTCGTTTACGGGGATTTCCGCAACTGTTTTTACGCCGTATTTTTCGGCTATCGTACTAATGTTGCTCTCACCGAAAATACGGTGCTTTTTGCCGCAATCGGGGCAAAGGAAGTAAGACATATTTTCAACAAATGCCAAAACGGGTATATTCATAAGGTTTGCCATTTTTACGGCTTTTTCCACAATCATTTCAACAAGTTCCGCGGGAGTGCCTACGATTATTATACCGTCAACCGGTATGCTCTGGAAAACGGTAAGCGGAACATCGCCGGTTCCGGGAGGCATATCAACAAACATATAGTCAACATCGCCCCAGACAACATCGGTCCAGAACTGTTTTACCGTTCCGGCGATTACGGGGCCACGCCATACAACGGGGTCTGTATCGTTTTCGAGAAGCAGGTTGACTGACATAATGTTTATGCCTGTTTTTGTTTCTACGGGGAAAATTCCCGCATCGCTTCCCGTGGCACGCTCATGAATACCGAAGGTTTTCGGTATAGACGGACCCGTTATATCGGCATCAAGTACAGCGGTATTAAATCCCCGGCGTTTCATTGTAACCGCAAGAAGCGAAGTTACAAGCGATTTTCCCACGCCGCCCTTGCCGCTTACAACGGCAATAACCTTTTTGATGTTTGAAAGTTCATTGGGTTTTTCAAGAAAACTTTCGGGAGCGGAAGCGTTTCTTGAAGAACAGTTCTGCGAACATGTTTCGCAGTTGTGTGTACATTCACTCATTTTTTACATCTCCGTATACATATTATATACATATATTAACACAAAAAGTTTTAAGTATCAATAAGATTATGTAATTTGAAGTATCTTCGCATATTTTTATATTTGAATAAAACCGATAAAAAACGAAAGTCGGAAACTTATAAATTGCTTTTTTCGGTGCATAATAAGATAAAAACCGAAAGGGGAATTTTTATGATAGAAAACGATACCATTAAACTTTTAAGAGAATGTGACAGCGGTGTGGAAATGGGTGTTGCTTCCATAAGTGATGTCATAGACAGAGTTCATAACAGTAAAATGAAATCAACGCTTTCAGACTGTAAACACGCTCACGAAAAATTAAAAACCGAGGTTACGGGTTTACTTGACACATATCACGATGACGGAAAGTCGCCCAACCCCATGGCAAAAGGTATGAGTTGGATGAAAACAAATATGGAAATGGCGGTAAACAATTCCGACAATACAATAGCAAGTCTTATGACAGACGGATGTAATATGGGTGTAAAATCTTTAAATAAATACCTTAATCAGTACGCCGCCGCAGATGAAAAATCAAAGGATATCACGAAAAAACTTATAAAACTTGAACAGGGGCTTATTGAGGATATGAGGGAATACCTGTAATACAGTCAGCACTTTCCGGCTATCATTTGTTAAAAACCGATTTATAATTCTTTGTTATAAAAGAAAAATAAATCGGTTTTTGTTTGATTGTTTTATTTCGAGTAGATTATATTAAATTTTCTATTGATTTTATAAAATCCGACATTTCGTCAAAAACCACTTCTACAATAATAGTCCAATTTATGCCTTCGTAATCGTGTACTAAACGGTGCCTTAATCCGGAAACAACATTCCAAATTATTTCCGGATGTTGTTTTTTCATTTCGTCGCTGATTTTATATACCTATTCGCCGATATTATAAAGCGGTGTTGTAACAGCCCATTGCAAAAATTCATCGTTAAGAAGATTTTCACGGTTTATAGAGTGTTCTTTAATTTGAATTTGTAAAGAATTCCATATTGAAATAATCTTTTTTATTCTTTCGGAGTCGGATTTAATCATGCTATCTTAACACCTTCATTTATAACATTCAGATAAAACTGCGTGGATTGGTCAACCTCACATATTTCAAATGCATCAACTTTTTTGCCGGTCATCTGTCGTAATTCCTCGGCAAAAGCGAAAATATTTATTTTTTTAAAATTCTCACCGCCGAAAACAAGTACATCGATATCGGAATCGGCTGTTTGTTCATTACGGGCATAAGAGCCGAACAGCAGAGCATATTCTGCATTATAGCGTTTAATAAGAATTTTTATTGAATTTTCAATTTCCGCTCTTGTCAACATAAATATACTCCTTTCGGTTTTTCTGATTATATTATATACATATTCCGGGTGTATCTTCAATAAAAATTTTATTTAACGGAGATATTATTGAAAATTCTCCCCAAAAGTTCAAATATAAAGCGTATGAAATTGAGATAAGACGGGCTGTTTTTGAATGCACTACCGTAGCTTTCGTTTTCGGTAACGGGTGTAAGAGTGTTTGCGTTGTCGTCTATTTTCATAAACTGCGGATAATCAGTGAATGTGTTTATATTAACGGGCTCTTCATTTGTCATAACAAGGTTATAAAATTCGTCAATGGCGGGGTTGCCGTTGCAATGGAGCCAGTCACGGAAAAACCATGTGCAGTCTTTAAGTTCGCAGGTGGAAGCATCTATCATTTTATCGGGGGAAAGATAACCGGTATTTTCGAGTGAAGATATATAATCTTCGGGGAGTGTTTCTTTTGTATTACCGCAGGTAGCACCGAGAGAAGCGTATTTTGTATCTACGGTGCCGTCTGAAGTTGATTTCCAAAGAGAAACCAAAGGTGTACGCTGAACATTGTAGCCGCAGGTTATACATACATTAACGCCGTTTTCCCGTGCTTTTGTAAGATTTGCGGAGATGTTTTTCTGTGCCGTGCGGTAGGCGGCTATCTGTCTGTAAAGGTCTCCGTCACGCTGAACTTTCATAAATTCGAGTGCGCCCTCATAGTACTCTTCGGGAACAAAAGCCCATATTCCGAGGAATGTGCCGAAAATCGGTATGAGTGCTTCGTTAAACAGGCGGTCGCCTATATCCTCTAAAACACCGTTGCCGAGGGAGATTATTTTGTCAAGTAATCCCGAATATTTAAGCCCCTGCAAAACGGCATACAGAGTACCCTCAACAAAATCGTCTGCAAAGCCCGTTTCCATAAAGGGTATTGCATCTTCACCGTAACGGCGCAGTGATTCGGCATTAAGTTCAAGTTTGCCGTTAAAAAGCTCGCCGGCAACAGCCGTGCCCCAAAGCGGACAGCAACGGCAGATTATAACATCAATTCCGTCACAGCCGTATTTTTCAAGATAAGCGGAAAGCACAACACCGCCCATGCTTGAGCATTTTAATTTAACGCTGTCGTGCCCGGTAAGTTCTTTAACCTCGGCTATGAATTCGTGAAGCCTTTCGGCGTGGGTGAACGGGTCAAGACGGAAATCGTAATTGAAATAATAGTCACTGTCAAGCCCGTGACGGCTTCCTTCGGGAACATTAAGGTCGGGCGTTGTGACGTTTTCTTTTGACTTGCCGTCACCGTCAAGTGCAAGGTCGCCGAATGTATCCCAAATAAATTCAACAAGCTTGTCGCCTAAAAGAGCGGTGTTATTTTTAACTATTGCTTTTCCTGTGTCGGGAAGAACTTTTGCAAGGTTTGAAAGAAGAAAACCCGTGTCGATTTTCCAGAGCGTCTGCTCATTACTTTGCCCCGCATCACGCACTATTGATGCACAGCCTAAAGGTCCGACATAAATAATCGGCGAAAAACCGCAGTCGCATTTTCCGTCAAATTCCGCAAATGCCGGGGTAAATAAACAAAGAGAAAGAACAAAAACAAGGAATAAAGATAATGCCTTTTTCATAAAATGACCTCCCGTGTGATTTTTCTTGATTTTACCATAGATTTTAATATTTGTCTACTCGGTTTTGTATTTATAAAAATACTTTCCGTTGCCTTGCGGTTTCGGAAAGTGTCATTTTTTATTATACACATAATTATTATGTGTAAATCAACCGGTAAATATTGTTCTCTATTGACAATATGTGATTTATCACATATAATAATGTTGAGAACAAAAGATTTATGTTTAAGGGAGAATAAGAAGTGCGGGAATTTGAAATCGTATTTTATGACAAGCCTGACGGAACGGAGCCGGCAAAAGAGTTTTTGCTGTCGTTAGACACGAAGCTCCGTGCAAAAACCGTTATGCTGATTGAATTGTTAGCTGAGAATGGTTCGGCACTTCGTGAACCGTATTCAAAACATCTTACGGATGGGATTTTTGAATTGCGTGCAAAATTCGGTTCTGACATATCAAGAGTTTTTTATTTTTTTGTGGTAGGGAAAAAGATAGTTATTACAAACGGTTTTATAAAGAAAACACAAAAAACGCCGAAGAGTGAAATCGAACTTGCAAAAAAATACCGAAATGATTATTTAGACAGGGAGTGATATAAATGACAAATTTTAACGATTTTTTGAATGAACAGTTGTCTGATCCGGAATTCAAAAAGGAGTATGATGCTTTGCGACCGGAATTTGCGATTATTCAGGCGATTATAGATGCAAGACAAACTACGGGTATGACGCAAAAAGAACTTTCGGAAAAAACAGGTATTACACAAGCGGATATAAGCCGACTTGAAAGCGGCAGTGCAAATCCTTCGCTTAAAACATTACAGCGACTTGCCGAAGGAATGGGTATGAGATTGAAGCTTGAGTTTCTTCCCATTGCAAGGTGATTTATCAAGCGAAAAAGTAAAAAATATTGATATTTTTCGTGTGGGATATATAATATAATGGTAATGGGAGCTGTATTATGAGCGAAAAACAAATAAAGAAAATAATCAAAGATGTTTCGCATTCATTTGAAGTAGAAGGTCTTCAGGTGAGTGATACTTGTATTAAACTTGCCGAAAAATTTTTAAATAACGAAATAACAACAGAACAGTGTATAAATGAAATTAAGGCGAAATACGGGGTTGCATAATGAAATATTTAACAGAATTTGCTTATTGTAACAATACAGTCCGCAAATGGCGCGTAACTGATAATTTATATACATTATTTTTTAATAATATCAAATAAATTTGAATTGGGTTCAAAACAGTAAAAACAGAATAAATCATCGGTTTTCCCGAAGTCGGTAAAATCAAAAAATATAAACAAAAAATACTTTCCGTTGCCTTGCGGTTTCGGAAAGTGTCATTTTTATGTTCTGTTATACTTATAATCGTAATAGGAACAAAGAACTATTTATAAATATCTCCTCTGTTTCCTATTTCAATTACAAAGACTACCAATATATCATTATCAACCGTATAAATGATTCGGTAATCGCCTACACGCAATCTGTAGTAACCGTGCCGTTGTTGTAACGGCTTTATGTCACCGGATACAGGTAACTTTGAAATTGCTTCAAATATTCGATTTTGCTGGTTTTTCGGTTGCTTTTGCAGAAATTTTACAGCACGCTTATCAATCTTTATTTCGTATTTATTGCTCATTACAAAGTCTTATTGCTTCATCAAGTGAAACAAACTCCCCTTTTTCCGAACTGTTGTTATAGTTATCAACGAGTGAAACGCAAAAATCGTCATCGGCACTTTCATCTGCAAGAAGACCCTGAAGATATGCCAGAAGATAGCCGATTTTATAATCGGGCATATATTCGAGAAGCTGTAAAACCTTTTCTTTGTTGCTCATCCTGCTTCGCTCCTTTCGTTTTTCATTATACACATAATTATATTATGTGTCAATCAACCGGTAAATATTTGCCGAATTTCGGTTGAACAAAAAACACTTTCCGTTGCCTTGCGGTTTCGGAAAGTGTTTATTTTTTGCATTTTTCTGTATTCAATAATTTTTGTGAAAGTAAATTATAAAACAAATTCCCGCTATCTATTGAAAAACTAGTTAAGATGTAGTAAAATATGCCTGCGACACAAATTGAATATTTACTCAACCGAAGAGAACACTTTGATAAAAGTGCATCTCTATTAGCCATTTATTCGGTTGAGATAATTTGTGTCGCAGCAAATGAGATTGCATTTTTTGGCGTCTCGTTTTCGGGACGCATTTTTTTGTTTTTTGGAGGTATTAAAATGAAAATAAAAAAGATATTGACGGTGGTTTTATCGGCTTTAATGCTCTTGTCCTCTGCACCGCTTTGCAGCTTCGTTAAAACAGTTTGGCACGGGTCTGAACTTGAGTTATCGCCGTTATTTGCAACAGAAGCAAGTGCGGCAAACTACGACGGAATGACTTGTGAAATTTCAAACGGTAAAGTTACAATTACCTATTGTGATACATCAAAAACCGGTAAATTGGTTATTCCCGAGAATATAGATGGCTTTCCGGTTACAAGCATTGGTAACTATGCATTTGAAAATTGCGGAAAAATAACAGAAGCGGAAATACCGAACAGCGTAACGGACATTGGTGATTTGGCTTTCTATAATTGCACAAGTCTTGTAAATATCAATATTCCGGACAGTGTGACAAAAATCGGGAGTTCTGCATTTAACGGTTGTACTTCTTTGGAAAGTGTAAAAATCGGAATCGGTGTTACAAATATCACATACGATATGTTTTATTTTTGTGACAGTCTCGAAAGCATAACAATATCTTCCGGTAATTCACATTATGACAGCAGAAACGACTGCAATGCAATTATTGAAACCGAAACAAACACACTTATTTACGGCTGTAAAAATACTGTTATACCGAACAGTGTTGTAAGTATAGGCGGTTGGGCATTCGGTGATTGTAAAAGTATAACCGATATAACAATCCCCAAAGGCATAACGGGTATTGGCTGTTGTGCGTTTTTATGCTGTACAGGTCTTACGGATATTATTATTCCGAGTAGCGTAACCTATATCCACAACGAAGCGTTTTCCGGCTGTAACGGCGTTGAAAGTATAACTGTTTCTTCTGAAAATCCTTATTATGACAGCAGAAACAACTGTAATGCAATTATAGATACCGAAAGCGATAAACTTATTTTCGGTTGTAAAAATACCGTTATACCTGATGGTATAGCGAGTATAGGTAATGGAGCGTTTTCGGGTTGTATCGGTTTAACAAATATTACAATTCCGGATAGTATAAAAGCTGTCGGCGGAGGTGCATTTAACGGCTGTGATAATCTGACAAGTGTTCATATTTCAGATATAAAATCTTGGTGCAAGATTTCTTTCGGCGACAGATGGTCTAATCCTCTTAATTATGCGAAGCATTTATTTTCAGGTAAAAACGAAATAACGGATTTGGTTATTCCGGACGGTGTGAACAGTATAGGAAATTATCAATTTTGCGGTTGTGCAGGTTTGACGGGAGTAACAATCCCCGACAGTGTAACGATTATAGGTGATGAAGCATTTTCGGAATGTATAAACTTAAAAAAGGCAGCAATCCCGAACAGTGTGACAGATGTCGGCGTTATGGCTTTTTATTGTTGCAGTAGTTTGTCAGGTGCAGAAATACCAAATGGTGTAAAAAATATCGGTTCGGAAGCATTTGAACATTGTGTAAATTTAAAAAGTGTAAAACTTCCTGAAAGTATTACAATTATCAATGCGGGCACATTTGCGGATTGCACCGGTTTGACAAGTGTTATGATACCCGGCAGTGTGGAAATAATCGACGGCGGAGCATTTGACGGTTGTATAAGCTTAATGAGTGTTTCAATTCCCGATAGTGTAACAACAATAGGATACGGAGCATTTTACGGCTGCAGGAATTTAATAAGCATTGCAATACCGGGCAGTGTGACAAGTATTTCCAAATATACATTTACCGGTTGTAACAAAAATCTTAATGTATACTGCTATAAAGAGAGTTATGCACAAAGTTTTTGTTTAAAGAACAAAATAAATTATGTTCTTGTCAATATTCTTCCTAAAAGCAATTCAACTATAGATTACGAAAATAAGCTTATTTTCACGGGAGCAAGAAATATAACGGCAGTCGAGCTTTTAATAAATGTGTCGTCAACTACGGTTGCGGTACCGCAGGCAAGTTTAACAAGCGGCAAAACAGAGCGTTTCGGCACCGGCTCAACCGTTACGGTATTTGAAAATAATGTTTACACCGGCGACTACAAGGTAATAGTAACCGGCGACCTTGACGGCGACAGCGTTTGTGATGTTATTGATGCCTCACTTACCGAAAAAGCAGCAAATAATATGCAAACACTTTCAAATGAACAGATTTGTGCCGCAAACGGCTGTTACTCCGAGGAAGTCGATATTACATCTTATCAGAATGTAGTAAATAAGGCGCTTGCGTGATGCAATATAGATAAGAGATAAAAGATAAGAAATAATAATTTCGGGGCTTCGCCGGGGTTATATATTACTCTATGAATAATCGTCAGTTCATTCTCCGATATTTACATTTTTAATACAATTAAACAAAAACCGGTTTATTATTCTGATTTTTCACAGAACGGTAAATCGGTTGATTTTTTATTAAAGTCCATCCTCCACCGTGACAGTCGTCACGGTCCCCCTCCCTACTTAGGGAGGAAAGTTATGACAAATACTTTTTTATCCTCACAAAGCCGAAATGAAAGAAAAAACAAAATGTACGATTTTCCTCCTTAATTAAGGAGGGGGACCGAAACGCTTTGCGTTTTGGTGGAAGATGGACTAAAGGCTGAAAAGAAAAAACAAACAGAAAATGAACGAAAAAACTTATCGCACGATTTTCCCTCTTAGTTAAGGAGGGGGACCGCCGCCTTGGCGGTGGTGGAAGATGGACAAATAATATAGATAAAACATAATAGATAAAAGATAACAGATAATAATTGAAACTTAGCATTTAGCATTGAGCGTTTAGTTTGTATTCCGATATTTACCTTTTTTCAGAGTGGAGTTTCAGGGCTTCGCCGATTTAATTAAGGAATAAAACCCGAAAGTTAAACACTCTGTAAAAATAAGTTGATATTTTTCGTGCGGGATATTATAATATCACTCAAGAGGTGGTAAAATATGGCGGAAAGTAAACGAAAAAATTCATCAACAAGTTTAATTAAAAGGTTTGTTCCTTATTATAAACGCCATTTGGGCACTATGGGCATAGATCTTTTTTGTGCGGCTCTTACAACGGTATGTGAACTTGTTCTGCCGATTATGGTAAGAACAATTACAGATAAAGCGGCGGAGGATATTTCTTCTTTAACTCCGAAACTCATTATTACCGTGGGTATTGTATATATTTTCCTTCGTGTAATTGATGCCGTTGCAAACTATTTTATGGCGTCGATAGGTCATATTATGGGTACTGAAATAGAAACGGATATGCGGCGAGATCTTTTTGCACATCTCCAGGAATTGCCGTTTTCTTTTTTTGACGATACAAAAGTCGGAACGCTTATGAGCCGTATAACAAGTGATTTGTTTGAGGTTACGGAGTTTGCCCACCACTGCCCGGAGGAGTTTTTTATAGCCGGTGTAAAAATTATCGGCGCATTCATAATCCTTTCGTTTATGAATGTTCCGCTTACTCTTATAATGTTTGCGGTTTTGCCGTTTATGATAGTCATTCTTTCGGTATATAACCACAAATTCCGCACGGCTATGAGGGAATCGAGAGTAATTATAGGCGAACTTAACAGTCAGACGGAAGATTCACTTCTCGGAATCCGTGTTGTAAAATCATTTGCAAATGAAAAAACAGAGGAAGAAAAGTTTAAAAAAGGTAACGAACAGTATCTTGATATAAAAACTCATATGTATAAATATATGGGCTCTTTCCATTCGCTTAACCGTGTGTTTGAGGGTATTATGTATATCGTGGTTGTAGTTGCCGGTGCATTTTTCATAATAGGCAAAAAAATCACCGCCGCAGATTATGTGGCATATCTTATGTATGTTTCCGTTCTTTTAACTGCTATAAAAAGGATTGTCGAGTTTGCCGAGCAGTTCCAGAGGGGTATGACGGGAATAGAGCGTTTTTCGGAGATTATGGATATTGAGCCGGATATTAAAGACTGTGAAAATGCGACAGAACTTAATGTTACAGACGGCGTTATAGATTTTAAAAATGTCTCGTTTTCGTATGACGAAAAGCACAGAGATGTTTTAAAAAATGTTGATTTACATATTAAAAAAGGTGAAAATATCGCCCTTGCAGGTCCTTCCGGCGGCGGTAAAACCACTTTGTGCAGTCTTATTCCCCGTTTTTATGAAGTAAGCGGCGGTCAGATTTTAATTGACGGAACGGATATAAAGTCGGTTACATTAAAATCATTAAGGCAGAATATAGGTATAGTACAGCAGGATGTTTATCTTTTTGCAGGTACCGTTAAGGAAAATATCTTATACGGCAAACCCGGTGCAACGGACGAAGAAATAAAAAAAGCCGCAGTACTTGCCGGCGCCGATGAATTTATAGAAACACTCCCCGACGGGTACGACACCTATGTGGGTGAACGGCGGATAAAACTCTCCGGCGGACAGAAGCAGAGAATAAGTATAGCAAGGGTATTCCTCAAAAATCCGAAAATTCTTATTCTTGACGAAGCCACAAGTGCACTTGATAATGAAAGTGAGCATATTGTTCAGAAATCGCTTGAAAGTCTTGCAAAAGGCAGAACGACTCTTACCGTAGCTCACAGACTTACAACGATAAAAAATGCCGACAAAATCCTTGTTGTTACCGATAAGGGCATAGAAGAAAGCGGTTCCCACAGCGAACTTATGAAAAAGAACGGAATATATGCGAAAATGTATGAAATGTACAGTATGTAGGAGTAGATTATGACAGACGAAGAACTTCTTATTTCGGCAAAAGAAAGTATGAAAAAAGCCTATGCGCCGTATTCGGGATTTTTTGTGGGTGCGGCACTTCTGACGGAAGACGGTAAAGTATATACGGGCTGTAATATAGAAAACGCTTCTTTCAGTCCGACGGTATGTGCCGAAAGAACGGCATTTTTTAAGGCTGTAAGCGACGGCGAAAGAAAATTTTTGAAAATTGCCGTTGCCGGCGGCAAAAACGGCGAAATTACAACGGGTGCCGCTCCCTGCGGAGTTTGCAGGCAGGTTATGCGTGAATTCTGCCGTGATGATTTTGAAATTTTATGTTTGAAAAAAGACGGATATAATAAATATACATTAAAAGAACTATTGCCGGAGTCTTTTTCTCCGGATAACTTGAAATGACGGTGATATTATGAGAATGTACGATATTATAAAAAAGAAAAGAGACGGCGAAGAACTTACAAAAGAAGAAATTCGGTTTTTCATAAAGGGATATACAGACGGCTCTATACCCGATTATCAGGCTTCGGCTTTTTGTATGGCGGTGTTTTATAAGGGAATGAGCGAAAAAGAAACTGCCGACCTTACAAACGCCATGGCGGATTCGGGTGACAAGGTGGATTTGTCGTGCTTTGACGGGCTGACTGTTGATAAACATTCAACCGGCGGCGTGGGCGATAAAACCACGCTTATAGTGGCGCCGATAGTCGCTTCTCTCGGCTGTGTTATAGCAAAAATGTCCGGCAGAGGATTGGGACATACGGGCGGAACGGTAGATAAACTTGAAAGTATAAAGGGATATAAAACAGAACTTTCGGCAGAAGAATTTATAAATCAGGCGAAAGAAATCGGCATTGCGGTTATAGGTCAGACGGGCAATCTTACCCCGGCGGACAAAAAACTGTACGCATTAAGAGATGTTACCGCAACCGTTGACAGTATTCCGCTCATAGCATCGTCCGTTATGAGCAAAAAAATAGCCGCAGGTGCAAAAACCATAGTGCTTGATGTAAAATACGGCTCCGGTGCATTTATGAAAACGCCCGAAGAAGCAAAAATACTTGCTTCGGAAATGGTGCAAATAGGTAAAAACTGCGGCAGAAATACGGCGGCTCTTATTACAGATATGGAAACACCTCTCGGGAATTTTGTGGGCAATTCGCTTGAAGTCAGGGAAGCGATAGATGTTTTAAAAGGCAAAGGTCCCGAAGACCTGCGTGATGTATGTGTTTCACTCGCTTGTGAGATTGTTTCTCTTTCAAAAAACATAAATAAAGATGAAGCCGCCGATTTGTGCCGAGAAGCACTTTTAAGCGGTAAAGCATTTAATAAGTTTAAAGAGTGGATTTCTTACCAGGGCGGTGATGTTTCGCAGATAGAAAACCCCGACCTGTTCCCGAAAGCGGAGTTTACTTACGAGGTAACTTCTCCTCGTGACGGTTACATTTTTTCAATGGATACCGAAAGCATAGGCATTTCTTCCGTTATGCTCGGCGCCGGCAGAGAAAAAAAGACGGATATCATTGATATGTCGGCAGGTCTTTATATAAATAAAAAGACGGGCGATTTCGTGAAAAAAGGAGAAGTTCTTTCGGTGCTTTATGCAAATAATAAAGAACTTTTTAAAAACTCATGTGAAAAATATTTATCCGCAATAACATTTTCAGATGAAAAACCTGAAGAAAAGAAACTTGTTTTTGACATCGTAAAGTGAATTTTCGGCAGTTTTTTGTTTGATTTTTGAAAAATTCAGCCATTTTGCATAGATTTATAGTGCAATTTTCGGGTTGAAAATGAAATTTTACTGTGATATAATGCCTTTCGTTGTAAAAATGTTACAAATCTGTAATATTTAGTTACTTTTTTGAAATAACTATTACAGACAGTAATTTTTTAAATGAAAGGTATTTTTTATTATGAAAAAAAGCCTATTAAACGCTCTTTGCATATTGTTTTGTATTATATTTGTTTTTTCTTCGGCAGTGAGCGTAAACGCCGCAGGCGTAAAATACAGCGGTTCGTCTTCTTACCGTGACAGTATATATTACAAAAAATTAAAAAGCGTTAAACTTACGGGTAATAATGCCGTTGATGTGGTAAATGTTGCTTTGTCGCAGGTCGGCTATCACGAAAGCGATTCTTCGTATGACCTTTCGGGTGAAAGTTCCGGTTGCAGCAGTTGCACGGAGTACGGCGACTGGTACGGCAATCAGACGGACTGGTGCAATATTTTTGTTTCCTGGTGCGGTTTTGTCGCAGGTGTTTCTGCGGATATTTTCCCGAAACTTCCGTCTTGTTCAAATTCTTATTACAGTGTTCTCCCGTCTGCCGGGGCGAAATGTTTTGAATTTACATCAGGGGAAGAACTTAAACCCGGTGATTTGTTTTTCAGTTGTACCTGTTCGGGAAGCCATGGCTGTATCGACCACATGGGCATAATAGAGAAGGTTGACGGCGATTATATTTATACCGTAGAGGGTAATCTTACGGACCGTGTGCAGAGAGTAAAATATCCGGTTTCAAGCGGATATTCCTCCGATAAAAATGCACAGATAAATTATATTGCAAGACCTGCTTACAGAAATTTAAAAAATGATGCAAAAAAAGCGGAACTCAAAAAACTCCTTAAAACGCTTAAACCCGTAAATACGGCTTCATTCGGCGGATATAAATACGAGATTTACGATGCCGAGACTTCATATTACGTTGCAAAGTCGTTTGCAAAAGCCAAAAAAGGCTTGTTGGTTTGTGAATTGAGTGCTGCCGAAAAACAGCTTCTGCCGCTTATTTTGAAATCATCGAAAGGTTATTTTATTGAAAACGGCGTTATTTTAAATTCAAAAAAATATGCGGATGTTTCTTTAAAGAAATACGGTAAAAATAAAAAAGCCGGATTTATAGTGAAATATAAAGAAAGCGAAAATGTTGTTATTTCGTATAATTCAAACGGCGGAGAAAACACCCCGTGCGAGCAGATTTGCAAAAAGAAGGAAAAGATATCTTTAACTTCCGTTATTCCGGTAAAGGAAAACTGCAAATTCCTCGGCTGGGCGCTGTCGGAAAATGCAAAAATGCCCGATTATACCGCAAAAAGTAAAGTAATGTTTAAAAAAGATACGGTTTTATTTGCGGTTTGGCAAAAAAATTAACAAAATCTATTGCATAAAATAAATTTGTGTGATATACTTATTACCGTTAGAATATAAGCAGATTGAGAGCAGACGAAACCGTCTGCTCTCAACTGTTGTAAATGCTGAAAAGGGGTGTACTATGGCAAAGAATACCGTGTCTGCAGTGTGGGATATTGCAAAACCCATTGCCGATGAATTGGGACTTATCCTTTGGGATGTGGTTTTTGAAAAAGAGGGTGCAAATTATTACCTCAGAGTTTTTATAGACAAAGAGGGCGGCGTGGGAATAGACGATTGCGTTAATATGAGCCACGCTCTTGATGCTCCGCTTGATGAAAAAGACCCGATAGACAAAGCGTATAACCTGCAGGTATCTTCCCCCGGAGTGGAAAGAAAGCTTACAAGAGATTTTCATTTTGAGTACGCTATGGGTGAAAAGGTTATTTTAAGGCTCATTCGCCCGTGTGACGGCAAAAGGGAATTTAAAGGAATTTTAACCGGCTATTCGGAAAACGGTGATATCACCATTATGATTGACGACGAAACCGAAATGACCGCCGGTAAAAAAGAAACGGCTTTTGTGAAGCTTGATGACTTTGATTTTTAAAATACTTTGACCGAGTTTGAAAGGATTGGTAAGAAAATGGCAAGAAAAACGGCAAAATCAGTAAAAAGTAATGAAAATAAGGAGTTTTTTGAGGCAATTTCTCTTCTTGAACAGGAAAGAGGAATCCCTGCAGATTATCTCCTTGAAAAAGTTTGTGCCGCAATAGTTACTTCCGTAAGAAAAGATTACGGCGGAGCGGATGTTGTATTTTGCGATTGTGATCCGGAAAAATGCGAACTTCGTGTTTATCTTAAAAAGACCGTTGTTGAAGAAGTTGCTGACGACAACACCGAAATCAGCGTAACCGATGCCGCAAAATATAAAAAAGCGGCGCTTCCCGGAGATGTGGTTGAGGTTGTTCTCGAAACAAAAGAATTCGGCAGAATTGCCGCACAGACCGCAAAAAATGTTATCCGTCAGGGAATTCGTGATGCCGAAAGAGGTATGATGATGCGTGAGTTCCGCTCAAAACAGCAGGAACTTGTAACGGGTAAAGTTCAGAGGGTAGATCCGAAAACCGGCAATGTTACTCTTGAAATAGGTAAATCCGAAGCAATCCTTCCTAAGGGCGAGCAGGTTCCCGGTGAAACATTTGCAGACGGCGACCTTGTAAAAATTTATATAGTAGATGTACGTGAAACGGAAAAAGGTCCGAAAGCGATGATTTCAAGAACCCATCCGGGACTTGTAAAAAGACTTTTTGAAACAGAAGTTCCCGAGATTTATGACGGAACCGTTGAAATTAAATCGGTTGCAAGAGAAGCCGGCTCAAGAACGAAAATCGCAGTTCTTTCAAAAGACGAAAATCTTGACCCCGTAGGCGCCTGCATAGGACCGAGAGGTTCCCGTGTCGGCGGTATCGTAGAAGCGCTCGGCGGCGAAAAAATCGATATTGTAGTATATGACGAAGATCCGAAAAAATTCGTTGCAGCGGCACTTGCTCCGGCAGATGTTTTGCTTGTTGAAATTGATGCCGAAAACGAGAAAGCCTGCCACGTAACGGTGCCGGATACACAACTTTCACTTGCAATAGGCAACAAAGGTCAGAATGCCCGTCTTGCCGCAAGACTCACCGGTTGGAAAATAGATATCAAACCCGAAAGCGGTTTTTATATTCCGCAGAGTAAGTGAGGAAAAAATGGCAGAAAAAAAGATACCCTTGAGAAAATGCAACGGCTGTAATGAAATGAAGCCGAAAAAGGAACTTGTAAGGGTCGTTAAAACGCCCGAAGGGAAAATCGAACTTGACCTTACCGGCAAAAAGAACGGCAGAGGCGCATATATTTGCAAAAGTGCCGAATGTTTTAAAAAAGCTAAAAAATCAAGGCGTTTTGAAAAATCCTTTGAAATGCAGATTCCCGAGGAAATATATAACGAATTGGAAAAACAACTGACTCTTTAAACCGGAGGAATTATTACGGAAACTGTAAAGATTTTGGGCTTTTCCGGTATTTGCCGAAAAGCGGGAAAACTTTGTATGGGGCACGATACCGTAAAAGAAGCCGTTGTTAAAAGAAAAGCAAAACTTGTGCTTTTTACAAGCGACTCTTCACAGAGACTTCGTGACGAAATAACTTCACTTTGTAAATGCAAATGTATTACAATGGATTTTACCATGGAGGAGTTTTCTTCGGGAGTAGGTAAAAAATCAGCGGTCTTTGCCGTTACGGATGACGGTTTTGCCGCAAAATTCATATTAATGTTCGGGGAGGAATAATATGCCTGTAACCAATAAATACAAACTTAACGATGTTGCAAAGGATTTCGGCAAAAATTCAAAAGAGATAATTGAATTACTTGCAAAATTCTTTGATGAACCGAAAAAAAGTCAGACAGCACTTGAAAACAAAGAACTTGACATAATATTTGATGTTTTAACTCAGGAAAACGAAGTTGAAAACTTTAACGCTTATTTTGCAATGCAGAAACCCGTGGAAAAGAAAGCAGAAAAGAAGTCTGAAGATAATAAAACCGCAGGGAAAAAATCTGAAGCAAAAGAAAAAACTGTATCCGAAAATAAGGAAAAATCCGAAAAGAAACCGCAGAGCAAGGCAGATGCAAAAACTCAACCTGAAAAAGGCGGGAATAAAAAACCGGCAGATAAAAAGGAACAGAATAAGCCCGAGCACAAAAAAGGCGTTTCCGATCCTACGCCGTTTAAAAAGCGTGAGAAAAAGAACGACGGACCTTTGCAGGCAAGAACAAAGGGCGAAAGACTTACCATTGATACAAGAGCGGATAATACCGACCTTGAAAAATACAACGAGAAATATGAAAATATCGCTCCCGTAAGATCAATCAATGATAATGTTCAGAATAAGCAGAAATTAAAACAGAAGAGCCAGCAGTACAGAAAACAGCAGGGTATGCGCTCCAAGAAGAAGGAGACGGAAGCCGAAAGACTTAAAAGAATTGAGGCTGAAAGAGCAAAGAAAACGCTTGTTATTACCGTTCCCGATGAAATTACCGTCAGCGACCTTGCGGCTCTCCTTAAAAGAACTGCCGCAGAAGTTATCAAAAAACTTTTCTCACTCGGCGTTATGGCAACGGTAAACGAGGTTATTGATTTTGATACAGCGGAAATAGTTGCCACCGAACTCGGTGCAAAGGTTAAAAAAGAAGTTGTTGTTACCATTGAGGACAGAATCATAGACGACAGCGAAGATAATGAAGAAAACCTTGTTCCGAGAAGTCCCGTTGTTGTTGTTATGGGTCATGTTGACCACGGTAAAACATCACTTCTCGATGCTATAAGGAATACATCCGTTACAGATACCGAGGCAGGCGGTATAACACAGCATATCGGTGCTTACAGAGTAAATCTTGACGGTCAGGATATTACATTCCTTGATACTCCCGGTCATGCGGCGTTTACCGCCATGCGTGCACGAGGCGCCATGGCAACGGATATCGCAATACTTGTTGTTGCCGCAGATGACGGTATTATGCCGCAGACTGTAGAAGCCATTAACCACGCAAAAGCCGCAGGCGTAAGCGTTGTTGTTGCGGTTAATAAAATGGATAAGCCCGGCGCTTCTCCCGACAGAGTTCTTCAGCAACTCACGGAACACGAACTCGTTCCCGAAGAATGGGGCGGTGATGTTATCTGTGTTCCCGTTTCCGCAAAAACAAGAATGAATATAGATAAACTTCTTGAATCCGTGCTTCTTGTTGCCGAGATGAAAGAATTAAAAGCAAACCCCAACCGTGCAGGTAAAGGTATTGTTATTGAAGCAAGACTCGATAAGGGCAGAGGTCCCGTTGCTACAATCCTTGTTCAGAACGGTACCGTTAAAACGGGTGATATAATTGTTGCAGGTACGTCTGTCGGCAGAATCCGTGTTATGACGGATGATAAAGGCAGAAAGGTTGACGAGGCAGGTCCTTCCGTTCCCGTTGAAATTACGGGTCTTACCGAAGTTCCCACGGGCGGAGATGCATTCGACTGCGTAAGCGATGAGCGCCTTGCAAGAGAACTTGTCGAACAGCGTAAGCAGAAAGAAAAAGAAGAGCAGTTCAAGCAGTATCAGAAAGTTACTCTTGACAATCTCTTTGACTCCATTAACGACGGTGAACTTAAAGACCTTAATGTTATAGTTAAAGCCGATGTTCAGGGTTCGGTTGAGGCTGTCCGTCAGAGTCTTGAGGAACTTTCAAACGAAGAAGTTCGTGTAAGGGTTATTCACGGCGGCGTAGGTGCGGTTAACGAATCCGATGTTATGCTTGCAAATGCTTCCAATGCAATTATCGTAGGCTTTAATGTACGTCCCGATGCAGTTGCGGTAAGCAATGCGGAGCGTGACGGCGTAGAGATGAGAATGTACCGTGTTATCTATGACTGCATAGACGAAATCAAAGCCGCCATTAAGGGTATGCTTGCTCCCAAGTTCCACGATGTTGAACTCGGTAAAGCCGAGGTAAGAAACGTATTCAAACTTTCAAGTGTCGGCACAATAGCAGGTTGCTATGTAACAGACGGCAAGATTGCCCGTAATGCAAAAATCCGTGTTGTTCGTGATGGTATTGTTGTATTTGAAGACGATATTGCATCTCTTAAGAGATTTAAAGACGATGTTAAAGAAGTTGCTTCCGGGTACGAATGCGGTGTAGGACTTAATAAATTCAACGATATTAAAGAGGGAGATATCCTCGAAGCATACGTAACAGAGGAATATTCCGACTGATACCGAAAAAGGAAAGATATATTATGGGCGTATATAAACAGGACAGAGCCGCTGAAGATATAAAGCGTGAAATTACCGCAGTTGTAAGAGAACTTAAAGACCCGCGTATAGCGGAACATATTATTACGGTTGCCCGTTGTGAGGTTGCACACGATTTGTCATTTGTAAAGGTTTATGTCAGTGCGTTTGAAGGAATCGATGTTGCAAAATCGGCTGTTAAGGCTCTTACAAATGCTTCGGGATATATCCGCCGTGAGGTGGGGAACCGCTTAAGACTTCGTAAAGCGCCGGAATTGCGCTTTATTGCGGATAATTCCATAGAATACGGTATGGAAATAGCAAAAAAACTCGAAACGCTTGTTAAACCCGAACAAGAGGAAGATGTATGAATACAGATTTAAAAGAATGTGCCGCATTGCTTCGTGAAAAAGATAATTTTCTTATTCTTTCTCACGAGCATCCCGACGGCGATACGCTCGGTTGTGCTTATGCACTTATGCGTGTTTTAAAACTCCTCGGCAAAAAAAGAATGTTTTTGTGCGCCGATGAAATACCGAAAGACTTTTCATATATTTCGGCAGAAGCGCAAAACGATGATATCGAACCGCAGTATATTGTTGCACTTGATGTTGCGGATAAAAAACTTTTGGGTTCTCTGTGCGAAAAATACGGCGACAAAGTCAATCTTTGCATAGATCACCATTTGTCAAATACATTTTATGCCGAAAAAACGCTTCTTTGCGAGCGTGCGGCGGCTTGTGAAATAATGTATGAACTCATTAAGGAGTGCGGTATTACACCCGATAAATATCTTGCGGAGTGTATCTATACGGGTATTTCGACGGATACGGGATGTTTCAGGTATCAAAATACAACTTCTGCGACATTCCGCACGGCGGCAGAACTTTTTGATATCGGTATTGATTTTAACAAGATAAACAAACTTATGTTTGAGACTAAAACAAAAAGTCTCCTCAAATTAGAACTTCTTGCGAAAAAAACACTCGAATATCATTTTGACGAAAAGGTTGCAATTATTACCGTAATGCAGGATATGTATAAAAAAAGCGGTTCCAATGAGCAGGAATGTTATGATATAAATGCTTTTCCCCGTAAAATTGAGGGCGTTCTTGTGGGTGCGGTAATAAAAGAGAAAAAAGACGGCAGTTTCGGTGTTTCCGTAAGAACGGGAACGGAAATCGATGCTTCGGAGATTTGCAAAAGACTCGGCGGCGGCGGTCACAAGGGTGCGTCGGGCTGTACTCTTAAATGCGGATATGACGAAGCAAAAGAACTGCTTCTTGATTCAATTAAAAAATCTTTATAAAACAATGAAAGGAAGCGGTATGTTATGACGGGGTTTTTACCTGTATATAAAGTTGAAAATACCACTTCCTTTAAGGTTGTTTCGCAAATTCGCAAGTTGACAAACGAAAAAAAGTGCGGTCACACGGGTACGCTTGACCCTATGGCAACCGGCGTTTTGCCTGTTGCCGTGGGCGGAGCGACAAGATTTATCGAACTTTTACCCGACCACACAAAGTCTTACGAAGCAACTTTTAAAACCGGGGCGGTAACAGATACGCTTGATATATGGGGTACGGTTACAAAAGAATATAATAAAACCGCAAAGTACGGCGATATTTTATCGGTGCTTCCCGAATTTACGGGTAAAATAAAGCAGTTACCGCCTATGTATTCCGCCGTAAAAAAAGACGGCGTTCGTCTGTACGAAATTGCAAGAAAAGGCGAAACCGCAGAGCGTGAGGAAAGAGAATGTGAGATTTTTTCGCTTTCTGTAACGGAAAAAAGCGAAAACAACTTTTCTTTAAGCGTAAAATGTTCTTCCGGTACATATATAAGAACTCTTATTAACGATATAGGCGAAGTTCTCGGTACGGGTGCCGTTATGACATCTCTTTTAAGAACTTCCGCCTGCAACATTCCGTTAAGTAAATGTAAATCGGCAGATGAACTTTTCGGTATGAAAGAAAACGGCACTTTAGCGGAAGCCTTTATTTCTGTCGAAGAACTTATGAAAGCATATCCGTCTGTAAATGTGACACCGGCGCAGGGCAAAAGATTTTTAAACGGCGGAGAACTTTCAAAAGACAGATTTTATACGGGAAATATAACGGGGCTTACAAGAGTGTATTCGGAAAAAAAGTTTCTCGGTATGGGTGAAATACTTGACGGAAACGAAAATATGACTGTAAAAAGAATATATTCGGAAGTATAATTATGACCAATATAAAAAACAGCGGTACTTTTTTTGCATTGGGTACTTTTGACGGGCTTCATACGGGGCATAAAAAAGTAATAACCTGCGGTGACTGTGAAACCCGCAGGGTGCTGATGTTTAAAGAGCATCCGCAAAAGGTTTTGAGCGGAACTTCTCCGACAAAACTTTTAACCGAAAGTGAAGAAAAAAGAATATTGTCATCTTGGGGTGCAGAGCCGATTTTTCTTGATTTTAAAGAAATAGCGGATTTGTCGCCCGAAGATTTCTTTTATAAAATATTACTCGAAAAATTCGGTGCAAAGGTTATTTCCGTCGGATTTAATTACCGTTTCGGTAAAAACGCTTCGGGCGAAGTTGAACTTTTAAACAGACTTTGCAAAAAAAACGGCGTTAAACTTATTATAAATGAGCCTGTTATGTTTGAAAACGAGCCCGTAAGTTCCACAAGAATACGCAGTTTAATTAAAACAGGAGATATAGAAAAAGCAAATAAAATGCTCGGCAGGGAATTTTCGTATGATTTTACTGTTTTTCACGGTGACAAGCGCGGAAGAACTATTGATGCTCCTACAATAAATCAGTTTTTTGAAGACGGATTTACCGTTCCCGGTTACGGCGTTTATGTTGCGGTAACCGAGATAGACGGCAAAAAATATCCTTCTGTTGCCAATATAGGTATTCGC
Organism: Acutalibacteraceae bacterium; assembly: GCA_045641485.1. Lineage (GTDB taxonomy): Bacteria > Bacillota > Clostridia > Oscillospirales > Acutalibacteraceae > DTU089. The sequence goes on along the minus strand of JAZUHA010000308.1, from coordinate 10,179 downwards.
CCGACCATAGGAAACAGCAAAGAGAGAAGTGAAACGCATATTCTCGGCTTTTCAGGTGATTTGTACGGGCGGAATATTACGGTAAAACTTTTAAAGAAAATACGAAACGAACAAAAATTCAACGACCTTGCCGGTTTAAAAAAACAAATTGACAAAGATAAAAAAGCGACACTTCAAATTGTTGCGGAGTACTTAAAATGAAAAGAAAAATTCTTGTTTCACCATCGCTTCTTTCGGCAGATGTTTCCTGCCTTAAAAGAGAGATTGAAAAAATTGACCGTGCCGGTGCCGATATGGTGCATATAGATATTATGGACGGTCAGTTTGTGCCGAATCTTTCATTCGGTGTGCCGGTTGTGACCGCAATACGAAAATGTACGAAAAAACCGCTTGACTGCCACCTTATGATAAGTGAGCCGTTAAAGTATATAGAGGCATTTAAAAATGCGGGTGCCGATATAATAGCATTTCATACCGAAAGTGACGGAAGCACCGCACAAACGATAGAAACAATAAAAAAAGCAGGTATAAAACCTGCTCTTGTAATAAAGCCGGGTACTCCGGCAGATGCGGTTTTCCCGTATATTAAAGATGTTTATATGGTGCTTGTTATGACTGTCGAACCGGGTTTTGGCGGTCAGGCATTTTTAAACGGTATGCTCCCGAAAATAAAAGCAATAAGAGAAAAAGCAAATAAGCATAATCCGGAACTTCTTATTGAAGTTGACGGCGGTATAGATGAAAACACCGCAAAACTCTGCAAAGAAGCGGGGGCGGATGTTCTTGTTTCGGGAAGTTACATTTTTTCTGCCGAAGACACGCATTTTGCGGTAGAATCTTTAAGAAGCTGACCGCATTCAATCATAACAGACACTTCTGTTTCGGAAGATATATTTATATCTCCGTACTCTCCGAAAATATAAGAAATTTCAGCCGAGTGCGATATTTTTGGAAAAAGCGCACAGTAACAGCAGTTATTTATTTTTAAAATATACCATTTTTCAAGAAAATGTGTTTTGTTTTTTAAAACCCGAAATGAATCAATCAGCGCATTTTCATCTATGTATTTTAAAAGAAGCGGTTCGGTGCATTTTTTCATAACAAGATGTTTGTAGCCGTTTTGCGATTCTTTCGGAGCGGTCGTAAAAAACATAAAACAACCGCCGTTTTTTGCAGGGCAGAGTTCGATAAGGATTTTCCCGTCGGTATTTATGTTTTTTCCGAGTTCCGTTTGGGCTTCTCCCAATACACTCCATATAACACGGCGTGTTTCAACATTTTTGTAGTCCATATCTTCATAGGTGATATGAAGTTCTTTTAAATCATCACTGCTTAAAGCGACTTTGATTTTTCCGTTTTCAAGGACTTCGGTTTTCAAAAAAATGCCCCTTTTCTTATAAGTATAAATATTTTAAAGCCTGTTTATTAGTATAATACTCATACAGCTTGTACTCAATGATAAAATTTTGGAAAGGTTGATAATATGAAATTCTCGTTAAGCAGTTACAGTCTCAGCAGTTTAAGAAACAAAGGCGTTCCCGAAAAAGAAATAATACATATTGCAAAGGAACTCGGCTTTGACGGAATAGAATTTGCCGAAATTCACCCCGAAGAGGGCAAAGATAAAAAGGAATATGCAAAAGAACTTAAAGAGGAATGTGAAAAAGTCGGTATTACTCCCACACAGTATTCAATAGGTGCAGACCTGCTTTACGGCAAAGACGGAAGCAGAGAAGCGGAAATAGAACGCCTTAAATATGAAGTTGATGTGGCAGTTCTGCTCGGCGTTACGGGTATGCGCCATGATGCTTCAAGCGGATTTAAGGGTGACGAGAAAAAGTATAAAACCTTTGACGATGCACTCCCCCTGATTGCAGACGGTTACAGGCAGGTAACTGAATATGCCGAAAAGAAAGGCATTAAAACAATGATTGAAAACCACGGTTATTTCTGTCAGGACAGTGACCGTGTTGAAAAAATAGTAAGAAGCGTAGGCAATAAGAATTTCGGTGTTCAGATTGATATAGGCAACTTCCTTTGTGCAGATGAAAACCCCGTAACCGCTGTTTCAAGGCTTATTAACTTTGTTTCTTATGTTCATGTTAAGGATTTTCATATAAAAAGCGGAAACGGGCTTGCTCCGTGTGACGGTTTCTTTAAAACAAGAGGCGGTAATTACCTCAGAGGCGCAGTTCTCGGTCACGGTGATGTTCCCGTTCTTCAGTGCCTTTCCGTTATTAAAAATTCAGGTTATGACGGATTTGTAACTCTTGAATTTGAAGGTTGCGAAGATGCAAAAACCGCTTGTGAATGGGGACTTCACACGTTAAAGAAAATAGACGGGATTTTAGGCTGATATGAAAATTTTACTTGCATCCGCTTCACCGAGAAGAAAAGAACTTATTAAATTTATAAGTGATGAAGTAAGAGTTATTCCGTCAACTTGTGAAGAAACGGTACCCGAAAATTTAAACGGCAGAGAAACGGTGGAATATCTTTCGCTTTTAAAGGGAAATGATGTAAAAGATAAAGCCGAAAACGGAGAAACGGTGGTTTCGGCAGATACCGTAGTTTGTCTTGACGGCAAAATATTGGGAAAACCGAAAACAGAAGACGAAGCATTTTCGATGTTACGGTTTCTGTCCGGAAAAACTCACAGCGTTTATACGGGCGTAACGCTTATTAAAGGCAAAAAAACGCTGACTTTTTCGCAGGAAACAAAGGTCGTATTTTACGAATTGACCGATAAAGAAATAAAAGAATATATAGATACAAAAGAGCCTATGGACAAAGCCGGTGCTTACGGTATACAGGGAAAAGGCTGTGTGCTTATTAAAGAAATAAACGGCGATTACCTTAATGTTGTCGGGCTTCCCGTATCGCTTTTAAAAAGGAAAATCGAGGAATTTTTAAATGAGAATTGTTGTTAAAGTAGGTACTTCCACTCTTGCCCATAAAACGGGGCATCTTAATATCCGCCATATAGAGGAACTTTGCAAGGTTATAAGCGACCTTAAAAATGCGGGAAATGAAATTATACTTGTTTCGTCGGGCGCCATAGGAATGGGTGTGGGCAAACTTTCGCTTTCGGGAAGACCTGAGGATATGCCCACAAAACAGGCAGCCGCCGCAGTGGGTCAGTGCGAACTTATGTACACTTACGATAAACTTTTTTCGGAATATAACCATACTGTTGCGCAAATTCTTTTGACGGGACCCGATTTGCAGGACAAAGAAAGATATGAAAATATTAAAAACACAATGAGCAGGCTTCTCGAACTCGGTGCATTGCCTGTAATCAACGAAAACGATACCGTATCAACCGAGGAAATTGCCGTCGGTGATAACGATACTTTGGGTGCGATAGTTGCCGTTTGTATGAATGCGGATTTACTTGTTATGCTTTCGGATATTAACGGGCTTTACACCGCAGACCCGCATAAATACAGCGATGCACAACTTATAAACGAAGTTACCGAAATAACTCCGGAAATAGAAAGCCTTGCAGGCGGTAAAGGTTCGGCGCTCGGTACGGGCGGTATGAATACAAAAATTTCCGCCGCAAAACTTTGTATGGAAAACGGCACCGATGTTGTAATTGCAAACGGCTCAAATCCGGATGTTTTATATGATATTGCGGATAATAAAAAAGTCGGAACAAAATTTATATCGACAGGCAGATGATTAAGATGACTACAAAAGATATTTTAAAATCGGCAAACGAAGTAAAAGCGGTTCTTGCTTCGCTTTCTTCAGAAGAAAAAAACAAAGCGCTTACCGAAATGGCAAACGCTATTACAGATAATACCGAAAAAATACTTGAAGCAAATAAAATTGATGTTGAAAATGCAAAGGGAAAAATAAGCGATGTTATGATAGACCGCCTTACTCTTACAAAAGAGCGCATAAAAGGTATGGCAGACGGTATTCGTGAGGTTGCCGCACTTCCCGACCCGGTAGGCGAGGTACTTGAAAGAATAGAAAGACCGTCGGGGATCGTAGTGGAAAAAACGGGCGTTCCGCTGGGAGTTATCTCCATAATATACGAAAGCCGTCCGAATGTAACTTCGGATGCCGCCGTTCTTTGTCTTAAAAGCGGAAATGTATGTGTATTAAGAAGCGGTAAAGAAGCGTTTAATTCCTCAAACACAATAGTTGAGGCTATGAGAGAGGGCTTAAAAAAATGCTCACTGCCGAAAGAACTTATAAATCTTGTTCAGGATACAACCCGTGAAAGTGCAAGGGAACTTATGGAAGCGGTGGGATATATAGATTTACTTATTCCCCGCGGCGGAAAAGGTCTTATAAAAGCCTGCACCGAAAACGCCAAAGTGCCTTGCATAGAAACCGGTACGGGTATTTGTCATATATATGTTGAAAAAACGGCTGATTTTAATAAGGCTCTGAATATTATCGAAAATGCCAAAACAAGCCGTCCGTCTGTTTGCAATGCGGCAGAGGTTTTGCTTGCAGATGAAACCATAGCAGGAGAATTTTTGCCTCTTCTCAAAAACAGACTTTGTGATGAGAGAAAAGAAAAAGGGCTTATTCCCGTTGAACTTGTTACAGACAGTAAAGCATATTCGATTATCGGCGGAACCCCTGCCGATGAGAATTCTTTTGATACGGAGTTTCTTGATTATAAAATGGCTGTTGCCGTGGTAAGCGGCGTAAAAGAAGCGGTAGAGCATATCGGAAAGCACTCCACAAAGCACAGCGATGCCGTTATAACCGAAGACGAAAGCGTAAAGAAATATTTTACTGCTGCTGTTGACAGTGCGGCGGTTTATGTAAACGCTTCCACAAGATTTACAGACGGCGGCGAGTTCGGTCTCGGTTGCGAAATGGGTATTTCCACCCAAAAACTCCATGCAAGAGGACCTATGGGCTTAAAGGAACTTACGACTTATAAATATATTGTAAAAGGTGACGGTCAGATCCGTTGACGGAGGAAATAAAAATGAAAATAGGTTTTATAGGTTGCGGAAATATGGGAAGCGCTCTTTTGAGTGCCGCAGTAAAATCAGTTGACTGCAAAAGCATTGCAGTAAGCGATGCCGACACAAAAAAAGCGGAAGAAGTAAGCGGAAAATACGGTACGGTTTTTTCGGATAACCTTGATATTGCAAAAAATGCGCAGTATATTTTTCTCGGAGTAAAACCGCAGATGTTAGATGGGCTTTTCGGTGAAATATCGGAAGTTTTAAAAAACAGAAAAGACAGATTTATTATAGTTTCCATGGCGGCAGGCGTAAGTATTGAACTTTTAAAACAAAAAGCCGGTATAGAAAATCTGCCGATAATAAGAATTATGCCGAATATTCCCGTAAGTGTCGGTGAGGGTGTGGTGCTTTTTGCAGGTTCCGGTGTAAGTGAAGAAGAAAAAGCGGAATTTACGAAAATGATGAAAGAGTCCGGTTATCTTCACGAAATCGAGGAAAGTAAAATTGACGGTGCAAGTTGTATATCGGGGTGCGGACCCGCATTTGTTTATATGTTTATCGAGGCTCTTTCAGACGGCGGTGTTTCGTGCGGATTGCCGAGGGATATTTCATTAAAACTTGCCTGCGAAACACTTATAGGCTCGGCAAAAACCGTGCTCTTGAAAAACGAGCATCCGGGAAAACTCAAAGATAATGTATGCAGTCCGGCGGGAAGTACCATTGAGGGCGTAAAAGCACTTGAAAAAGGCTCTTTCCGTTATGATACGATAAGCGCCGTTTGCGAAGCATATAAAAGGACAAAAGAACTCGGCAAATAAAATGGAAATTTTATATGAAGACAAAGATATAATTGTGCTTAACAAGCCTGTCGGTGTTCCGTCCGAAAAGACACAAACTGCCGACGGGATTATTGAAATTATTAAAAAAGAACTTAACGAAGATGCTTTTTTGGTACATCGTCTTGATACAAACACGGGCGGCGTAATGATTTTTGCAAAAAATAAAAAATCCGCCGCTTATTTAAGTTCGGAAATTCAAAACGGAGGATTGCAGAAAGAATATCTTTTTGTTACGGACGGTATTCCCGAGGAAAAAAGCGGTGTTTTGGAAGATTATCTTTTTAAAGACAGCCGAAAAAATCGCTCTTTTGTCGTAAAAAGTATGAGAAAAGGTGTAAAAAAAGCCTCTCTTTCGTATGAAGTAATCGGAGAAAAAGAAAATAAAGCGCTCATAAAAGCACTTCTTCATACGGGCAGAAGCCACCAGATAAGAGTTCAGTTTTCTTTCCGTAAACTGCCGCTCTGCGGTGACGGAAAATACGGAAGTCACGATAACAAGGCGCAAAGTACCGCACTGTTTTCACATAAAATCAGTCTTAAACTTTCAAACGGGGAAAACAAAACTTTTTTTGATTTTCCGGATATAAAAAAATATCCGTGGAATTTATTTGAGGATGAATTAAATGGACAAAGTATTAGTTAGTTTCAGCGGTGTTTTTGTAAATACCGCAACGGTTATTTTGGGGAGTCTTCTGGGACTTGTAATGAAAAAAGGCATACCGGAGAAATTTTCCGATTCCGTAATGAAAATAATGGGTCTTTGTACATTTACAATAGGCGTAACCGGTGTTTTTAAAGGTGAAAATCAGCTTGTCATGGTGCTTTCGCTTATTGTCGGATATATTTTGGGCAGTCTTTTGAAAACAGATGACCGACTTAATTCGCTCGGAGATAAGCTTACCGCAAAATTTAAAAAGCGTGACGGCGAAGCATCTGCGGCAGAGGGATTTATTACGGCTTCTCTTCTTTTCTGTATGGGTGCCATGACGGTTGTCGGCTCTGTAAATGCAGGCGTTTCGGGCGACAATAAAATGATTTACACAAAGGCGATTATGGATATGATTTCCGCCTGTATGCTTTCGGCAACACTCGGTGCGGGCGTACTTCTTTCCGCTTTATTTGTGTTTGTTTTTCAGGGCGGTCTTGTGGCTCTTTCAATGTGCCTCGGTTCGTTTTTGAGTGCTTCCGCAGTAAATGAACTTTGCTGTGCCGGCTCGGTTATGATTATCGCACTCGGATTTAACCTTTTGGGAATAACAAAAATCAAGGTTGCAAATCTTTTACCCGCACTTTTACTTGTGCCGTTATTTACATATCTCTGTTCATTTTTGCCGCTTTGAGCCATACAGAGTATTTTGCCTGAGAAAAATAGTATATTTGTTTAAATAAATATTTAAAAATAAAAAACATGGTGACAATTCACTCGGCAGGTTGGCAACCCTGCATCTCTTTAAGGCCTGTATAACAGGTGTGATAGCTGCCCGTTCTATCCTCAACTGAATTAATCACCATATATTAATTATATGCTACAATATATTTAATTATTTGTCAAGTGTAAATTTCCAAAGACTTTTTTTACTTAAATAATTTTTTATTTGGCTGTCGGTAACGGAATATGCAGTTCTGAATGATAAATCCCCTTTATCGTTCAGCCTGATTGCCACTAAAAAACCGGCATCCAATTTTTTGATAAATTGAAGACTTTGTTTGTTATCCTTATTCTTAACACCTATATAATCAGGTTGTTTAATAATATCCGGAATAACAGCAAGTATTTCCTCAACACTTAATTTATTTGCATCGTTTATATGTTTATTTAAATGTTCAATACGGTTTTTCCAAAAAAGAACGGTTCTGTTTTGGATTTTGTCAGAAAACTCCGGAGCGTGTTCTTTTATACTGTTGAATATCTCATCGCTGAGTTTTCCAATGGAAATACATTCAATTTTTCCGTTTTGTAAATCATTTAAAATATCTATTGACATACATTTGCACCGTATAAATTATAGTAAATCAAATATCAAAGTTTCAGAAACATTCAGTTTATTATATTACTTTGAAATCTGTAAATAATTTATCATAAATGACAATAAGTGTCAATATTATTCATAAAGGTTAAAAAATCAGAATTAGTATTACAAAATTTTTGTAACAAAAATATAATTCTAAAAACTATACAATTTAACGCTGTCGGTTATTTTTTCGCCGATAAACATACCGCCGTTTTCACAAAAATCGGAAACATTGTCGCTTACAAAAAAGCTCGTGTTTCCTTTTTCTTTTTTGTCATTCAAAAGATTTTGTGAAATAAGCGTTTCTTTTAAAACATTTGCGGCGGCGGCACCGGAACTTACGAGCGTAACATCGGGCATGATATCGTGAATAATATCGCTTAAAAGCGGATAATGCGTACAGCCGAGAACAAGGGTATCTATTCCTTTTTCTTTAAGAGGTTCAAGATAACCCGAAAGAACTTCTCTTGTAACGGTGTCGTCAACACCCGTTCTGCCGTCTTCCACAAGCGGGACAAGAAGCGGACAGGCTTGTGAAAAAACTTCGGCTTGCGTATTGTATTCCTTAAGGAGTTTTTCATAAGAACCGCTTTTTACGGTGGCTTTTGTGCCTATTACGCCGATTTTGTTGTTTTTTGTGGCTTTTGCGGCCACTTCGGAAGCAGGGCTTACCACTCCGAGTATCGGTAATTTATAAATCTCATTCATCTCGGCTTTTGCCATACTGTCCGCCGTGTTGCAGGCAATTACTATGGCTTTAACGCCGTGAGTTAAAAGAAAATTTATATCGTCTTTAACATATTCGATAATTGTTTCTTTGGAACGGTCGCCGTAAGGCACTCTTGCAGTATCGCCGAAATATATAATATCTTCGTGCGGCAGGAGTGATTTTACGGCTTTTAATGATGTAAGTCCGCCGAGTCCCGAATCAAAAATTCCTATGGGACTGCTTTTGTCAGTCAAAATGCTCGCTCCTTTACAGATTGTTTACAAGCTTTTTAAAATATTCTCCCCGTTCCTCAAAGCAGGAAAACCGGTCAAATGAACTTGTGGTGGGGGAAAGAAGAACAACATCACCGCTTTCGGCGTATTCATTCGCTTTTATAAGCGCATTGTCAAGCGTATCGGTAAGCACGGCTTTATTGTCGATATTCAGTTCGTTATAAAGCCTTTCTCCGCAGGCACCGTATGCAATAAGTTTTTTTATGCCGCCCATAAATTCTTTAAGAGGCTCAAACGAAAGACCTTTTTCAAATCCGCCTGCAAGAAGAATTACCGGGGCATTGAATGATTTTAATGCGGTTTTTGTGGCATCTACATTTGTACCCTTTGAGTCGTTATAATATTTTATTCCGTTAAGGTCTCTTACATATTCTATGCGGTGTTCTACGCCTCTGAAAGATTCAACGGCTTTTTTTATTTCCTCCTGCGGTATGCCGAGTGCTTCGGCACACGAAACACAAACAAGCACATTCTGAGCATTATGTCTGCCCACAACCTTAATAATACTTAACGGGAAAAGTTTTTTGCCGTGAGAATATACATTTTCATAATCGGCATAGTAATCGGCAGTGCTGTCAACAAGGCTGTATGTTACTGTTTTGCACTTAACGGGTAAAAGTTTTGTGTATTCTTCCACAAGTTCATCGTCAAGATTTTTTAAGAAAATGTCGCCGTCTTTCATATTTTCGTAAATACGGCATTTTGAACGGTAATATGCATCTTCGCTTCCCATAAAGTCAAGGTGGTCGGGAGAAAGATTTATAATTGCGGCAATCTCGGGGCGGAAATTTACAATATCAAGAAGTTGAAAATTGGAAATTTCAAGCACGATGTAATGACCGCTTTCCGTAAGGAGGTTATTTTCAAGTATTGTTTCACAAAGTGCAATACCTATATTGCCGGAAAGATGTGTTTTGCCGGGATGAGCGTAATTTATTATTTCATATAAAAGAGTTGCAGAGGTTGTTTTGCCGTTGGAACCCGTTATCGCTATAAAATGCTGGGGTGCGCAAACGGAAAACGCAAGTTCGATTTCCGTTATAACGGGGATATTTCTTTCACGAAGCCTTTGCACAAACCAAAGTTTGCCGTTTATACCCGGGTTTTTTACGCAAAGGTCATAGTCTTTTTCAAATACTTCTTTTTCCTGATTTACTACTTCAACACCGAGTTCATGAAGCCACGGGAGTTCTTTTATTTCATGCAAAGGTTTTGATTCCGATACGGTAACCGAAGCCCCGAGTTTTGTAAGAAGTTTTACTGCGGCAATACCGCTTCTTGCAAGCCCCAATACAAGAACTTTTTTGCCTTTATAATCTGTCATCTGTATTCCTCCGAAAACGGTTTTTTATATTATATGTTACATCTTAATATTATATCATT
>JAZUHA010000307.1:0-14638 GCA_045641485.1 Acutalibacteraceae bacterium | reverse complement strand
GTGCGTTCTTTGACAGATTCCTTTCTGTTCAAGCATACGCAGGTCTCTGCGTGCCGATTCGTCTGATATTCCGTATTTTTCGGTAATTTCGGAAATTGTTATTTTGCCGTTGGTTTTGATTATATCCGATATTTCCTGATGACGTTCTTCCATAAACATAGGTTTTCCTCCTGATTGAAATAGTTGTTTATCGAATTCGATGAATCCATAATACAACATTATCGGGAATAAATCAATATAATCGGTAATCGGATTTGCGTATATTTTTTAAAAAATCAGCGGCAGGATTTCTCCCACCGCCTTGTCAATTATACATATATCAGTTCTTTGAAAATGATTTCCTCAGCACAATGCCGGTAATTATTCATCAATCCTACCCATTTCATTTGGTCAACAGCTTTCAGTTGTTCATCGCAACCGTCAGCTTCAGCAAATGCTTTTACCGTCTGTTCAAGGATTTTATTTGCCTGCTCGTCAATCTCATGCAGATGACTGTTTAATGTACCGTCCATCAGCATTATTGAAAACTGCACCTTTTTGTTTTCTTTGAGATAAGTTAACCTCATTCTGCCGTACTTGCCGAGAGATGGATATTCTTTTTCCGGTGGTAATGTTAAATCGAGAATGTAATAGTCTCCCTGCAATGTGTAGCTGATACCCGTCTTTTCATCAATAATATGTTTTTTCATTTTGTATTGCCTCCAATTTAATATTATGATATAATTCATACAAATCAAAGCTTGGCAATGGTCGGACGGGAATATATACCGCTGACGGATTTGTTTTCGTTACTTGTGTTATGAACATCCGTACCAAAATAATGGATATCGTTTTTGCGGTATCCGTTGTTTTTTTATTTTCCGTATATTCGGGCGAGACTTGAACTCCCTCGCCGAAGGCGAACACAATAAGACTGCTTGCAGTCTGTGCCGCAAGGCACGACTGCAAGTCTCGCCACTCGGACCAAAAATCCTTGAGTATCGAAAAATACTTGAGGATTTTTTTATTTTCTCTCTTAAAACATACAAGAGACTTGAACTCCCTCGCCGAAGGCGAACACAATATGACTGCTTGCAGTCTGTGCCGCAAGGCACGACTGTAAGTCTCGCCACTCGGACCAAAAATCCTTGAGTATCGAAAAAATACTTGAGGATTTTTTATTTATCATCATAATATTTCCGCAAAGAGCATTTTCGTGGGCAACGGCAACAAAGCCGTCTGAAAAAGCAACGGCTTCGGTAAAATCAACAGATACAATTATCGTAATATAAAACCCATTGATAATACTGTAAAATTATGGTATTATCTGTTTAAGAAAAAACGGATGTGATTAAAATGACAGAACTTGAAAAGTTAGAGAGAGCCAGAATGTACATTGATAAACTTGCAAACGGGATAGACCCGTTAACCGACACAGAAATGGCAGATGACGAAACGCTCAATCAGGTTCGTATAAGCCGTTGTCTTTTCTATGTTTCGGAGATTTTAGGACGTGTTATCGATAACGGCGGAGATGTAGGAAAGAAAATTTATGTCAAACAGAACCCGTTTACAATAACTGCTGAACAACTTGCACGGGTTGAAGTCAGTGAACAGCCGGTCGGAGTTTCAATAATCGCAAAACGAATTTCCGAGGTTCTTGATGAAAGTGTAAATAAAATGCCCGCAACACATATCTCAAACTGGCTTTTGCAAAACGGGTATTTAACAGAGAACATATACGCAAATAAAAAAGAAAAGGTGTCAACAGTTAAAGGTGAGGCTTTGGGAATTGTTACGGTTGATGCGGTAAGTTCTCAAGGAAGAGCCTACCGAAAAAATATTTACGATGCAAATGCGCAAAAGTTTATAATCAATAATATCATTAAAATAGAAGAAGAAATTACGCAGGAATAAGGTAACCGCCGATTAACTCATCATCGCAAAATTATGAAAATTAAAACGCTTATTGAAAACACCGAAAACGGTGAAATATGTGCTGAGCACGGACTTTGTTTTTATGTTGAATACCGAAACAAAAGGTACTTGATTGACAGCGGAGCGAGCAATCTTTTTGTAACGAACGCCGACAAAACGGGTGTTGACCTTGACAGTATTGATACTGCTTTTCTTTCACACGCTCATTACGACCATTCCGGGGGTTATTCGGCTTTTTTTGAGCGCAATAACCATGCAAAGGTTTATTTACAAAAAGCCGCCGAAAACAGAGAGTGCTTTAAAATTACGGATTCGGTTAAAAAAGATATAGGAATACCGGACAACATACTTGTTAAAAACTCCGACAGGTTTATTTTTGTTGACGGTGAGGCAAAAATTGATGACGGAATTTTTATTGTTCCGCACAGTTCCGAAAAAATACGGGAGCGTTCAGAACATACGAATATGTTTACATTTTTTGACGGCAAAATGCAGCCCGATGACTTTAAACACGAGCAGACAATTGTTTTTGAAGAAACAGACGGTCTTGTTTGTTTTAACAGTTGTTCTCATTCGGGTGTGGATATTGCCGTTGATGAAGTTAAAAACGCTTTCCCCGGTAAAAAAATCAAGGCATATATCGGCGGTTTTCATTTAATGGGAGCAGACGGTATTTTTTCCTGCGGTTATACCGAAGAAGAAGTTAAAGCAGTTGCAAAAAAACTTGTTAATTCAAATGTTAAACGGTTTTACTCCGGGCATTGTACGGGCATAATCGCCTTTAGTTGGCTCAAAGAAATTTTAGGTGACAAATTAACACAACTTTATTCGGGTAAAGTTTTTGAAATATAGGTTGTAAACAAGTCTGTCGCATTTGTACGGCAATTTTGCCGACAGTATATCAAAAGAGGGAAAAAGCACAAAAAAACAGCAGAAGCGGAGATGCATTCAATGACTGCCTTGCCTTTACAGGTAGATACAGACAGCAACTCCGCTTCTGTCGATAATATATCCGCTTAACGTCGAAGATGTCAGGAAAAATTAAAAATTTGATTTTACAAAAGACGATATTTTGCCGCAAAGAATATCGGGATTTTCCGGTCTGCAATGCTTACCGGTAATTTCCGAGATTTCAAGAGGAGCATCTTCGGGAATAAAGCGTTTTAATGATTTATACATAAGTTTGTTTTCTTCTGGGCGGCAAACCATATCGTCGGAATAATACATCATAAGAAGAGGTTGTATTGACAGTCCGTCTTTTAGGTAATGTATAGGTGCGGTTTCGTCTGTAATTTCAAGTCTTTTGTCAATATCTTTATATTTAAGCACATTAAAATGAGCAAACTGCTGGGCGCTTTCCGAAATATATCCCGATATGCAGTCACGGGAAAGACCGACAGAAGAAAAATATTCGTCGTTAAGACAGAGCATCATTGTTATATATGCCCCTGCGGAACTTCCCCAAAGAAAAAACTTTCCGTTACCGCCGAATTCTGTTATTTTTTCTTTTATAAACACGACGGCACAGGCAACATCATTTATAAAATCGGGAAATTCCGCTTCGGGAAAGAGGCTGTAGTCAACCGAAACAACGGCAATATTCTTTTTTGTAAAATATTCGGCATATTTAAAATTCTTTCTACTTCCTCTTTCAAGACCGCCGCCGTGAATATAAATTATTGTATCGAAGTTTTCCGAATCGGGCAGATAAAAATCTGCAAAATGACAGGGGTTATTATCAATTTTGTAATTGATATCAAGTATTTTTTTCATAAGTTCTCTCCCAAAGATGTCTTATTGAAAAACAAAGATTGTTGTGATACACTGTAAACAGTTTATATCTCATACTGAAAATCGGGCTTAATCGGCAGAAGATGCGAAGCATCATTATGAAAAGAAATACGCCTTACGCCGTCACTTGTGAATTTTATTTTTGTAACGGCGGTATTAAATGTAGTCATTCTGAAATTATATTCCTCTGTTATTCCCATTGATGCCTGGTAAAAATTTATACCGAATACGCCGTGGCTGACAATTACAATTTTTTTGCCGTACCCGAATCGGTTAATAAGATATTCAACAACGGCTTTTGCTCTTAAAAGAGTATCCTCTTTTGTTTCGTTCCAATAACTTCCGCCGTAAATTTTATCTTCGCAAAGTTTAAGGTTTCCGTAATATCTTTTAAGATATTCAAGACTGCATCCGCTGTAGCCCGGAGTTGCGCCTCTTTCAATAATGTCGGGAACGATTTCTATAACGGGTTTATTTTCGAGAGCATTTGCAACTGCCGCCGCCGTTTTAACGGTGCGCACAAGCGGACTTGAAAGAACGGCATCAAATGAAGCGCCCTCAAAGCGTTTCGCAAGAAATTTAAGCTGCAGTTCTCCGAGTTCGGTTATATCTCTGTCGCAAATGTCACGGTCACCCGGCAGACCTTTGTCTGCATCTGCGTGGCGGATATAAAATATTTCAAGTTTTTCTGTTTCTTTTTGCATATTATTCACCCTTTAATTTTGAAATTCGGAGGTTTTACAATGGATTTATTTTATGTTACTCCTCAACAATTCGGAGCAAAAGGCGACGGTCTTGCAGATGATACCGCACCTATACGCCTGGCGGCAAACGAAGCCGCAAAAACGGGAAAAACGCTGTTTTTCCCTGTGGGAATATACCGTACCGATACCGTAAAAGTGCCTGCAGCCATTGAAATAAGAGCGCAGGCAACATGGTCTTACCGTAAACCGGGCAGAACCGTTCTTGTTCCGGCAACCGAAACACAAAACTGCGTGCTTGATGTTTCCGATGCGTTGGGAACAACAATTACGGGTATTGCGCTTGACGGGCAAAAGAAAGGAAAAACGATGCACGGCATATTTATGAACAGAGAGGGGCATATTACTTACGGCGAACACTCTTTGCGTATAGATACCTGTCAGTCTCGTTCTTTCACGGGTGACGGTTTTCATGCCGAGGGTGCATGGGCGGTAAGCGTGCGAAAATCTCAATTCAATGAAAATGACGGTTACGGAATGTATCTTGACGGTTGCGATGCATTTATTGTTGATAACTGGTTTTCGTTTAACGGTAAAGCCGGTTTCGGCGGCGATACATGGAATTCCGCCGTTAATTTTACCTCGAACAGAATCGAGTGGAATAAAGACTGCGGTCTTCGCCTGAGCGGCGGAATGAGATATAACATTACGGGCAATTATTTTGACCGTTCATACGGACCTGCAATTATTATAGAGGCGGCGCCGAATTTTCACAAACGACTTAACAAAACACATACCGTTGTGCCATATGCCGTTACCGTTACGGGAAATAACTTTGTAAGAAGCGGAAAAGATGCAAAAGAATATTCCGACAGAGACTGCCATATCTATATGCACCGTGCGGCGGGAATTACAATTAACGCCAACACATTCGGTATATGGAAAGATGACGGCAGAAACGGCAGAATTTCTCCGTTTTACGGCATAATTACAGAAGAGTGCGCCCACTGTGTAATAAGTGATAATGTTATGCTTCCGGGAGCCGTTAAGGAACTTATACATGAAAAAGGCGGTAACGGAGACGGCATGATAATCAAAGATAATACAGGTGCTGTTCTGCCCGAAAAAGCATACAACTGTCAGGATCCGTTTACACCCGTTCATTTTATGAGTGAGGGCGGTGCTTTTTGGTACAGCGATATTCTTAAAGGAGAAAACAACGACTGATTATTCTATTGTGAGTATTCTTGCCGTATTTGTTCCCGTAATAAGTTGCGGAACACCGCTTGGAAGAACCGCTTCAAAATTCTTATGAATATGACCGCATATAATAAGTTTTATAAGGTCTTGAGAGAGGATATAATCATACATTTTTCGTGTGATTTTATCCTCTTTTTGCTGTTCACGGCGCTCGGGCGGATAAATATTCATTTTTTCTTCGGGTACACAAACAAGGCTTGCATATTTTCTTTTTTCAGTAATCATAAGGTCGAAACATTCCGCAGTATAAAGAGGAACATGCATTGCGAGTATAACCGGTAAGCCTTTTTTGATTTCATTTTTAAGAAGTTCAAACTGAAATTCTTCAAAACGGTAATATCCGTTATCAATTCCGACTATATTTACGCCGTTTATTACTTTTGAAAAAAATCGGATATCATTTTTATACAGTGAACTGACGGCATCAAGATTTTTTTCACGGCTTGACGGAACATCGTATTCCATTCCGCCGAAAATTCTGAAATCGTGATTTCCCGCAGTAAAGAGGCAGTTTGTGTTATCCGTAAATTCTTTTATTTTTTTTGCGCTCCCGTTTGAAAAACAGTCCGTCATATCGCCCGTAATAACGGGAAGTATATTTTCTTTTTTTGCGAAATTTTCAATATCCGAAAGAATATTTTCGGAAAACGGATATCTGTTTTTTCTCTTTGCGGCAAGAGTTATAAGTCTTTCTTCATCGGTTTCGTCGGGACAGTTGACATGTGTATCGGTTATGTGCATAAGCCGAAACGGCTTTTCCGCTCCGATTTTAACCGTATTGTAAATGCAGTCTATGGTAATCTCTCCTTATAACCGGGTATTTATTTTCCGTCAATGAAACAGAATGACTGATGTAAGATATATTGTCTGAAGTAAAAAGTATGATGTAACCGTTATATGAGTCGGTCCGTAATGCTTTGTTGTAATGTTGTTTGCTATTATGTAAAATACAGTGTACATCAGAATATAAACGATTTTCGGTAAATCAAAAAACGCCTGACAAATAACGGAAGCCAAAGTAATCACCGTAAATGTAACGATTACAATTTCTTTAACCGGTTTTTTAAATTTACCTATGCGGTCAAATACTGTTTTTTCAGCAGCAAAATAAACAATAAGCGAGAACGCCGTTAATTTTGCACCGAGTTGACTGCCGAGGAGTGCAAGTATCATCGGGAATACAAATACAAACGGTCGCTGAATGATATCAACAGTATGAGAAGTAATCTTTTTACCTAAAAGTTCAACGGGTTTTACGGCAATTATAAGCACTGCGGAAATCCACGGAAGAATGTCTGCAAGACCGCCGAGCGGATTCCACATTCCGCCGTTTGCTTCTATCATTTGAAGGCGCTCTTTAAGTAAAGTATCTTTTGTTAAAACAAAATAAACAGCAAAGAAAATTCCCGCAACTGCACCGAAAGTAAGTTCCATTGTTTTCCAGCCGCTTACACTGTCTTTATACTTACCGAAAAAGTATTTGCCGTTTTTCATCGGGTGGTGCATAAAATCATACAGCACCATACCGAAAGAAAATCCCGCCGCACCGCCTAAAATACCGACTAATGCAAAAAAGAATGAATAGTAATCCTTATGTACAAGAGTAAATATAAGAAGTCCGAGGAGTGTAAGTGCATTTCCGCCCCATTCCTCAAGTCTGTCAAGAGAAAAATATATTTTGGGAAGTCTGTTTTCTTCGGGTTTAAATGGTTTGTTAAAAATCATTTCACCGACTTCCTGCATAAGAGGAATTAAAGCAAAGAAAACAATCAGTGAAACAGTGGAGTAATACTTACCGCCTGCCGCACTGAACATAATTCCCAAAACAGCACCGCTTATACCGTGCCACAGACCGCCCTTAAGTGCAACACCGGCATATCCGAGACGGGGATTATAATCGGGTTTTCCTCTGTGAATAATCAGTCCTATAGTCTGACCGTATGTTTGTGTTCCGCCGTATGCCATACTCATACCGCCTGCCGCCGCAAAAAGGGGGAAATTTTCTGCGACAATTTCACTGCCCGAAAAAAGTGCAAGAAACATACCGAGTATTGCTCCCGGAAGAACAGCCCCTCTTTCGGAGCCTATGAGTGAGCCGCGCATACCCCAACCGTAACTTAATGCAATACTTACAGTCAAAATAATAAAAAAAGTTTCCATTAAAATCCACCTCTCGATAAGTCTATCAAACCGATATTATTTTGTCAATGAATATTGTTATTTAACAAAATGTATGTTAGTATAATCACATAAAAAGACAACTTTGAATGTTTCAGGTACTTAAGGGGAGAAAAATAAAATGAAAATTGACGAAAAGGCAATATATCCGAGACCTGATTTTATCAGAGAAAACTATATTTCTCTGAACGGCACATGGCAGTTTTCTTTTGATGATGACTGCTCACTTTACAATAAACTAAAAGCGGGACATTTTCCCGAACTCCCTCTTGAAATACAAGTTCCGTTTCCTTATCAGAGTGAGTTGAGCGGAATAAATACTCATGATGTTCACGAGCGTGTGATGTATAAAAAATGTTTTGATGTAAAAAAAGACGGTAAAAAGACCGCACTTCTTCATTTCGGTGCCGTAGACCACGATGCTTCTGTCCTGCTTAACGGAGTATTTTTAGGCAGTCACAGCGGCGGATATACGCCGTTCTCATTTGAGGTGGGCAGTATATTAAAAGACGGTGAAAATGAACTTGCGGTATATGTTACCGATGAATTTCGCCCGGACAGCGTAAGAGGAAAGCAAATTTGGGACGGTTCGCCGTGGGGTTGCCATTATACCGCCGTTACGGGAATATGGCAGGAAGTCTGGATTGAATTTACCGGTGAAGATTACATAGATGATGTTAAATTTATTACGGATTTTGACAGCCACTGTGTTACTGCAGAGATTACTTTCGATAAAATCGTTAAAGGCTTTATTTCTGCCGTTGTATCGAAAAACGGCAGTGAATATATGTCCGTGCGCCAATCCGCAGGCGGCAGAACATCAAAATTGCTGTTTTCATTTGAAGACTGCGGTGTAAAAGATAAAGAGGTTTTTACCTGGTCGCCCTCACACCCAAATCTTTTTGATGTTTCTTTGTGCCTTGAAACGGAAAACGGAAAGGACACGGTTGAAACATATTTCGGAGTGCGAAAAATCAGCACATCGGGAAATAAAATTTATTTTAACAATTCACAGATTTATTTGCGTATGGTTCTTGACCAGGGGTATTGGACAGAGGGAATTTACCGCCCCGAAAATGACGATGCATTTAAAAAGGATGTTGAATTAACACTCGAACTCGGATTTAACGGCGCAAGAAAACATCAGAAAATCGAGGACCCGAAATATTACTATTGGGCAGACAGACTCGGCCTTTTGGTATGGGGTGAACTGCCGTCATTTTACGGTTTTACGGATTATGCCTGTAAAGATGCCGAAAAAACAATGAGTGAATTTATCGAAAGAGACAAAAACCATCCGTCTGTAATTGCGTGGGTTCCGTTTAATGAGAGTTGGGGGCTTCGCAGTCTTCTCGGAGACAGCCGTCAGGCTGATTTTGTAAGGGAATTTTATTATCTTTGCAAACGAAAAGACACGTCACGCCTCGTAAGTTCAAATGACGGCTGGGAAAATGTTTTTCCGACGGATATCTGCGGTATTCACGATTACCGTAGTTTTAACAAGAAACTTTCCGAATATTATTCTGACACATCATTTTTAAATTCGGGTGCCGCAAGAACGGGACATCCGTATATTATACCCGGGGAAAACTACGGCGGACAGCCTGTTATGCTTACGGAGTTCGGCGGAAAACGCATTAAAAATTCCGACGGTTGGGGATATGATTTACCCGTCGAAAGCGTTGAAGAATATATATCGGATATAAGAAATGATGCGGAAAACATTCTTAAAACACCGACATTCTGCGGCTATTGCTACACCCAACTTACGGATGTATATCAGGAAACTAACGGACTTTTGTATATGGACAGAACGCCTAAAGCCCCTGCGGAAACCTTAATGAAAATTTTCGCTGAAGCAAAGAACGGTTTTTAGCGTCAGGTAACCACTGATTAAAAAATATCCGTTCATATTTACCGTTTGAATAAAACAGAATATTTAAAACGTAAAAAGTCGGTTTACCGTTTGATTTTAACAGAACGGTAAACCGGTTTTTATAAATTACATAATGTTAAAAATATTATTAAATAAATATAAGCAAATATATTAACTGTTATCCGCGCAAAAAAAGCTGAAAGCCGGAAATTATTTTTTACCGTATACTTTATTATATGCTTCTATGGATTCTTCAATTATGGAAACGGCTTCCAATACGCCTTTTGCTTCGTCCATAACAGTTTCTTTGTTTTCAAGTGTTTTATAAACCGAAAAGAAATGAATCATCTCGTCAAAAATATGTGACGGAAGCTGACTGATATCTTTATATGTGTTATATGTGGGGTCATTAAACGGGATTGAAATAATTTTATCGTCGGCATCGCCGTTGTCAAGCATGGAAATAACGCCTATAGGGTAGCAGTCAACTATAGCCATAGGTTCAATCTGCTCGGAACAAAGCACAAGAACATCAAGGGGGTCATTGTCCTTGGCAAGAGTTCTGGGAATAAAGCCGTAGTTCGCAGGATAGTGAGTAGATGTGTAAAGTACTCTGTCAAGCCTTAAAAGGCCTGTTTCCTTATCAAGTTCATATTTCATTTTACTGCCCTTGCTTATTTCGATAACTGCGGAATATGAACAGCGGGATATTCTTTCGGGGCGTATGTCATGCCAGATATTCATAATATGTCCTTCCTGTTGTCATAGGTTTTTTATCAAGTTTATTTTAACACTTATAAAAAACACTGTCAATATTTATAACGGTCAAGATATTCATTGTAAAGTGTTTCAAAATTGTGAGATTTTTTAATTTCCGCTTTTGATAATGCGCCGTGCTTCCCGTTCATTTCACCGTGCCGTATTCTTAAAGCGATACCGAGGTTGGAACAGTGGTCGGAAACTCTTTCAAGGTCGGTTAAAATATCGTTGAAAACAAAACCGCGGCTGTATTCGCAAAGTCCGTTTTCGATTCTTTTAATATGGTTTATTTTATATTCGTCACATAAATTATCTGTTATCTGTTCAAGCGGTTCGATTTTGTAAGATGAATTTACATCATCGTTAATAAACGCTTCTTTTGTTGCGGTGATAATTTCCGTAATAACTTCCGACAAAATCGCAATTTCTTTTTCCGCTCCGCTTGAAAAAACTATGTTTTTTTCCTTCATTTCTTTTGCGGATTCCGCAATATTTTTGGCGTGGTCGCCCATTCTTTCAAAGTCGTATACGGAATGAAGAAACATATTGAGCATTTTACTTTGTTCATCGTCTGTTTCGTTTTTCATAATTTTAACCGTATACGCACCGAGTTTATCCTCATAAGTGTCAATGATTTCTTCAAGTTCGCAAATATGTTTAAAATCATTTTCTCTGTAATTTTTTAAAAGGTCAAGTGATTGTAAAATGCTGTCGCAGGAAAGTTGCGCCATAGAGTTTACTGCAATTCTTGTCTGTTCTATGGCTATAGCGGGGTGGTTTAAAAATCTTTCTTCAAGGCGCTGTACATCACGAAGCCCGAGTACATCTTCGTTTTTCTCACGGATAAAGGAATTTACAAGTTTTTCAAGAAGACTTATAAACGGAGTAAGGAAAAGTACAACGGTTATTCTGAAAACGGTATTTAAAAGAGCGATGCTTACCATATTCATGGTGTTATCCGTAAATTCAAAACGAAAAACGGCATTTGCACCGTAAAATATAACTCCGAATATTAAAGCACCCAAAGTATCTACAAGTAAATATATAAGCGAGGTTCTTTTACCGTTTGTGTTTGCGCCGAGAGCCGAAAGCAAAACGGGAACGGAAGCACCTATTGCTATACCCATAATAACCGGTAAAGCAAGTCTGAAACTGACGGCGCCCGTAATCGCAAGGGTCTGCAAAATACCCGTTGCGGCAGATGCACTTTGAATTATGCAGGTAAAAATCATACCCGTAAGTATGCCTATGAGCGGATTGTCGAAACCCGTAAGAAGTTTTATAAAACTTTCGTTTTCTCTTAATCCGTAAACTGCGCCCGTCATTGTTGATATTCCGCACATCAACACGGCAAATCCCAAAAAAATATATGCAAAACGGTGATTTTGCTCTTTTTTCGTAAACATCAGAAGAATAACACCCGCTACAGCAGTAAGCGCAGTAATTGTATCGGTGGAAAGTATTTCAAAAATACCGCTCCCGTTAACACCGGAAAGGCATATTATCCACCCCGTAACGCTTGTGCCGATAATTGCGCCCATTATAACGCCTATAGCCTGTTTTACTTTCATCATACCGGAGTTTACAAAGCCGACAACCATAACGGAGGTTGCGGAGGAACTTTGTATAACTGCGGTTACGCCCGTTCCGAGAAGAATACCCTTAAGAGGAGTACTCGAAAGTTTATAAAGAATTATTTCAAGTTTTTTCCCGGCAACCTTTTTTAAACCGTCGCCTAAAAGATTCATACCGAATAAAAACAATGAAACACCGCAAAGAAGGCTGAATATATCGGTTATGCTCATACAGTAAATCCTTTCGGCGGAATAATCAATATCTTTTCAGTTCGTCAAGTTTTTCGGGGTGTTCCCTTAAATTTGTCTCTTTATAGCCGTTTTCGGCATCATAAAAGAAGCAGTCGCCGTCTTCGTTGCCGCAAACGGTATAATATTTGCCGTCTACATAGCAAAAACCCGCACCGTTATCCATGGCAATACCCGAAAGACCTCTGCCTTTAATCGCTTCTTTAAATGTCTGCCAGTGTTCGCTCTGAAAATGCGGTGCACTTGTAAACGGTATCAGGTCAAGACAGTCACAAAACATAAAACTGCCGTTTTCTCCGCAGTCGTCGTACCCTTCTTTAAACCAGCACATAGCGCCCGAAGATACTCCGCAAAGAACTTTGCCGTCTCGGTACGCTTTTTTAAGTAATTCGTCTGCACCCGTTCTTTTCCAGATGGCAGTCAAAAATTCAAGATTTCCTCCGCCTGCATAAATAATATCGGCTTCTGCTATCCTTTTTTCTATATGTTCTTTTGTTATATTTTCGTGCGAAAGAAACAGTATATCCACATTGCGAACACCGCATTTTACAAAGCATTCCCAAATTTCATTGTCACCGCCCACATCATCGTGACCTGCCGTGGGAAGAAACAAAAATTTAGGATGCTCTTTACCCGAAAGGCTTACAATATGTTCAACAACATTCAGCATTTCGCCGTTTTTATATGTTCCTCCGCCCAATGCTACTATTTTACCCATAAATGTACCTCCTATTTTATTATTTGAATTTTAACATAAATTTTTCCGTATGTATATAATTTTTCCGATTTTGTTTAATTGACTTTTTTCGGTTTCGGGTTTAAAATAAGTAAAAATAATTGATTTACGGGGTGTTCACAATGAACAAAATCAAAGAAAATTACAAATATGCACTTGTTGTGCCCACAAGTATGGGTGTTCGCATTTCTCCCGCGGCAGGTCAGCCTGTAGCATCGTCGGATACTTTTTTTATGCAGGCAACTTCGGCGGAAACAAACGTAGCAAGCATTTCTTCTTATCTCGGTTTACCCGTTAAGGTGCTTACAACATTTGTTAAGGGCAGTCCGATAGCGCAGTTTATCAAATCAAATCTTCGCTCAAGAAATATGGAGTTTGAAGGAAAAGATGTAGACCAGGGCGGTCCGTGGGGATATCGCCATCAGTTTAATATTGCAGACAGCGGCTACGGTTCAAGAGGACCCCGTGTTCAGAACGACCGTGCCGGTGAAGTCGGCAGAACGCTTAATATTAAAGATTTTGACCTTGAAAAAATTTTCGGAGAAGAAGGCGTCGGAGTTCTTCATCTTTCCGGGCTTGTTTGCGCTCTTTCTCACGAAACGAGTATTTTTTGTCTTGAACTTGCAAGAGCCGCAAAAAAATACGGTACGCTTATTTCTTTTGACCTCAATTACCGCGCTTCGTTTTGGGAAGGCAGAGAAAAAGAACTCCGTGAAATTTTCACGGAGATAGCATCTGTTGCAGATATTCTTGTAGGTAATGAGGAGGACTTCCAGCTTGCACTCGGCATAAAAGGACCGGAAGCAGGCGGAAAAGATATCGCTTCAAAAATTGACTCTTTTAAGGAAATGATAGGCAGAGTAAAAAAAGAATTTCCGAATGCCGGGACTTTTGCAACAACTCTCCGTCAGGTTAAAAGTGCAAACTGCCACCTTTGGGGAGCCATACTTCTTTCGGGTGACGAATGGTTTACTGCAGAGCCTCGTGAAATTACCGTTCTTGACAGAATAGGCGGCGGCGACGGTTTTGTCGGCGGACTTCTTTATGCAATAATAAAAGGCTGGGAACCCGAAAAACAACTTCAGTTCGGCTGGGCAAGCGGTGCTTTAGCTACAACATTTTTAACGGATTATGCACAGCCTGCCGACGAAGACCAGATATGGAGTATTTGGTCCGGCAACGCCCGTGTTAAAAGGTAATTTTGATTATAATACCGTAATTACTGCATCAAAGCTCCCTCGGAGTATTTTCATACACCGAGCGGGCTTTTCCTTTTAATTTACACCGCACAGCCGAGTCTGTAAACATTCCGGAAACTCTCTTACAAAGTTTTCAACCTCGCTGCAATCCGTCTTTTCTTATTTTCTTATTTTTATATCGATATTCATTATTATTCTTTATTCTTTAAGAATCATTGTGACACAATAATCCTTTTCTATAATGGCAATAGGGAGCCTTATCTCATTTGCAGTTGCAGATACTACTTCTTCAAATAACTGTTTGTCATTATGCAAATACATCATATAACTCCTTTTCATAGAAATTCTTATAAACCTTAACAGGATATAACGAAATATACTCATCAATATCTTTCTTC
>JAZUHA010000306.1:0-2601 GCA_045641485.1 Acutalibacteraceae bacterium | reverse complement strand
ATAAAAAAATACGGTTGCAAAATCTTGGATAAATTTTCAAAATCTATATATATATGGATTATTCCAACTGTTATTATCGTCTCCAGGATATTTACTTACTTATTAGAATTAAAAGCAATTTCAATTAAAGGTAGTGAATTGATTTCCAGCCTTATATCTATAACTTTTGGATGTGTATACAGGTTTTCTATCATAATATTGGCAGAAGCCTTTTTGTTGTTTTTCTGGATATTGAAAATAAAGCCAAGAAACAATCAAATAATCAACACAATAGCGTCTTGCACCTTAGGCATTTATATATTCCATTGTAACGGAGTACT
The DNA here is from genome assembly GCA_045641485.1 of Acutalibacteraceae bacterium. Lineage (GTDB taxonomy): Bacteria > Bacillota > Clostridia > Oscillospirales > Acutalibacteraceae > DTU089. The sequence goes on along the minus strand of JAZUHA010000306.1, from coordinate 2,281 downwards.
TTCTTGTCCGGAAACAATTTATGTTTTTGAAAAAATACTTTCTTCTATGGGTTTAATAAATTACAACGCTTCTTTGCTGTACCCATTACAATATATTATGCTAACAATGATAATTTTTGTTTGCGGTTTTATAATTGAATACTTAAATCAAATGCTAATACAGAAACCGCTTTTGAAAATTATAAAAAACAAATATAAAACTCAAATTGATAAAGTTAATACTTGGTATAATATTTAAGTTTAATACCAATTTGTATTGCAGGTTTTAAATTCAGCAGATGAGAATAGATGCTTTTTATCGGAGCAATACAGAGATTTAATCAGAATGAAAGCGAAATCATGGGGCTGTAAAAAAACAGCCAAAAAACCCGGGAATCACAGAAAAAAGTGATTTCCGGGTTTTTTGATCTAAAAGAACAAAAAAATGTGAAAATTCTTTCATAAAAAACAATTTTGAGGTACAACAAACAGACCTTGCCAAAAAGCAAAGCTAAAATGTTTAAGTAACAAAAATTTTAAGCAGCGATTTCTTCCTGCATTTTCTTCAAATAGTATTTATGCAGATTAAAACCACAGGAAATCATACCGATTTCAAGAATCAGAGCTTTTAAATCTCTTCTGCGTGCTCTTGTATATGCACGATTCCATTTGATACTGCCGTATGCACCCTCAGCCTGAATACTTCTGTTCATCCGAAGTAATGCACCGTGTGTGCTATTCAGATTGCCGATGACTTCCCGATGAAAAGCGGTAAGCTCCTCGTTCAATCTAACCACACGGTTCCCTTCACATTTGCAGCAGTCTTGTTTTAACGGACATCCGGAACAATCCTCGCACTGATAAAGTTCCTCTGTTCTGCCGTAATGATTACCTTTTATCTTTTTTGTCTTCAAAAAACGAAATTCCTTACCGTTAGGACATACAGGATATCCGTTTTCATTCTCATAAATGTTGCATCATTATCTGTTTTTGAAAAACTGTTCCTTGTTTCTCCGCAGATTTGTATGTGTTCGGCATATTTTTTCAGTTTTTCCGTGTATTCAACAAGTTTTTCATATAGCCTTTGCTCTTGTGTTTTGTGATGACCTCTGCCGTTGATGAATTCTTTGGGCTTAATGCCGGTTAATGATATATATTTCGCTTGCAGTTCTTCAAGATATTCAATCGCATATTCTTCCCTTAACCCGAATTTTACACCTTGATAAACAAGCATTTCGTTGATTTCCTCAAACAAAGCAGATATTTTCAAAAATGTTTTTTCTCTGTTTTTTATGTTGCTCTTTTTCCACACCCAACTGTATTTGTTTGCATTGGCGATGATTTTTGTTCCGTCTATGTAAACATGATTCAAATCTACATTTTCTTCTTCAAAGATATATCCGTTGATTTCCGCAAATATGCTCTCAATGGATGTATTCAGAGAATCATTCATAAAGTTGTCTATCGTCATGAAACTCGGTGCCTTTTCTCCGTCAAGCAGCCACATAAACCGTATGTCTGTTTTGCACAACTTTTCTAAGTTTCTGACCGCTCATATCCGTTTTCCATAAATGCGAACAGTATTACTTTCAGCAGTTTTTCGGAATCATATCTCGGTCGTCCTGTTTTGCGTTCCTCAACCGCAAAATATTTATTCAGGTCAATATGTTCCATTACTTCACAAAAAGTATATACCGGGTCGGAAATTTCTATTATTTTTTCAATTTCCAGTGGTAATTTTAATTGATATGGTGTACAATATCTTTGTGGTAATATATTTTTCATGGTAGTTAAATTATACCACAAAAAGAACCGCTTTCCCACTTTTTTGTGAGATTGCGGTTCCTTTTTTTCGGGACTTTTTTTACAGCCCCTTTTTTCTGGTGCGAGTGTTCTTACAGGACTAAATTAAAACAAGTAAAATAAGGCTTCGGCAGAGGACGCTGTCATTTTTCAAATGATATATCGCTCACGCGATATGATATACGGCTTACGCCGTATGATATATTTGCTTTGCAAATATGAGATAATATCCGTTCCTTAATATGCCGAAGGCATATCTCATCCGCTGAAGGCGGATATCATATCGAAGATATATCACCCGTTCCGCAGGGAACGGATATCATTGAAAAAAGCACTTGCCGAAGCAAGTGCTTTTTTCTGGTGCGAGTGTTCATATGGGATTTGAATAACAACTGTTTACTGACAGTTAACATACATAACAGTCATCATTTAATATTATCAAAAACTTGCAACCACAAAAACTCAAAAAAGTCGCCCAATTACTATATTTAAACTAACA
>JAZUHA010000305.1:0-2423 GCA_045641485.1 Acutalibacteraceae bacterium | reverse complement strand
CCTCACCTATAGCCTCAAGAATATCTCTTACTGCATGCTCAATTTTTTCTTTATCCAAAACCAACACCACCAAAACCACATAATCCGATTATCAGAAATAAAGACAAACGGTAAAATAATCCTTATCGGTACTGTAATAAATTCCTTTTGAAACATCGCTTATTACAATACCCGCATCATTATAAACATCAAAAACAATGTTCTTTTTAAACATTACATCTACTGCCCAATTAAGTGTTTCTTCACTGTCAAAGCATATTTCGGCGCACCTGTAACCTCGGTTTCTTGCATTTAAAACGATATTTTTCAACTCATCTTTAAAAGTTTCCTCATTTGTACCGTTTACACAGCAACCCTCGTAAATATAGTAGTTATATGTCGTAGAGGTACAAAGCGGTAAAGTCTCTGCTATTTCATTATGCTTTTTAAGCATATCGGCAGTTGTATTGTTAAAATAGGTATGCCTTAAAATACTTCCGTCGGCACTCGGATCATCCCAGGTAATATCGGTAAAATAGCCCTCGTCTTCAATAACGACATAATTCCACATATGCCCCTCGTATTTACCTGCGGCATTTTCACCCATACCGGTAACAAGACGGTTGTCTATGCTTACTGCACTTAGAATATACTGAAAAGCACGGGAATAACCCTCACACGATGCTCTGCCGTTTACAAGACAGCCGTAAATATCATTCATATTGTCTTTTGATGTATCGTATGTGCAATGATTCACTATATAATCGTGTATATACAGTTCTTTTTCGTAATCGGATGTATAAGATACTGCGGAAGTCGCTATGGCTTTTGCTATAGAGTTAGCCTGACCGAGTTTGTTTTTATACTCATCAAAAGACATATTGTACTCGGGAACAAAATACAGTTTTTTATCAATTTCCTGCAATGAGCCGGAAGTGGAAAGGCAGAATAAATCCGGGTTATCATAAGAAAGTGCGGAAAAAACCTTACTGAAATTGCCGCCGTTTAATGACGGAACCTCTATTTTTTCCGGCATAGAATAAATACCCGAAAGAATTACGGAATACATCTGTTTTTCGTCGTCAAGAAGTTCCTCATAACAATGCCTGTAATAACCCGTACCGGCGCCGGATGTAGGTGTTACGGGTGCAAACTCCGTCGGTGCCGTTCTTGTAGCCCAAAATACATAAGCACTTGTAGCCGCAGTAATAATCATTGACAGACAAAAAAGAATTACGATAAATATAATAAGTTTTTTGTTTGATATATTAAATATTTTTTTATCCATTACGTTACCCTCCCGAACTTAATCTTCTATTTCCGCAATTTTTAAAGAATCCGACACAAAAACCTTGAGTTTTTCTTTTGAATCTTTCGGGAGTAAAGCCGAAAGTTTGTTTTTGTTTTCCGTAAAATCAACTATGGAAATATCGGAAGTGCAGTTATTTATAAGAATTTTAAAAATATCCTCCGCTTCGGAAAGATTCTCCGTATTATATAAAGAATCGAAAGCAAAAACGGAAAGGTCGGCGTTTTTACGCGCGGCTTCCTCCGGAGAATATGTTTCGCAAAGATATTTCATATATTTGTATGTTTTTTCGGGTGTCATATCGTTTTCGCCCTCGGACAGTTCAAGGAACATATCATCGGTATCGTAAACGATTTCGGCAGGGAGTTTTACTTTTATATCACCCATTGTACGGAAAACGGTTTTATAGTCGTTTTCGGTAAGCATAACATATCTTGAAATATTCTCGCCGTAAATTTCGGAAAGTTCGGCTTTCAGTTCGGTTCCGCCGCCGTCAAATACTATATCCGAAAGCGTTTTTCCTTTTTTGGTTACACAGGCGGTATCTGCGGAAACGGGAACGACTCTTATAGTTCTTTCGCCCAAATCAACACTGATTATCTGAGCAAAATCAAGAGTTTTTTTATCATCCGTCGTAACGCCGACAAGGAACATTGCACCGCCTTCAAACCGTTCGGGTGCTTCCGTTGTAATTTCCGGTTCTGCGGTTGTCGATTCACCGGTATTAAAAAAATTATTAAAATCATAGTTTAAAGACTTCCACAGCAAAAGAAGCGAAACACTGCCGAGAACAAGAACAAAGCACAAAAAACCGACAATTAAGCCGATTTTTTTCTTTTTATCATTATCTTTTCGTTTATCGAGATTCAATCCGTAACGAGCCATACCTGCCTCCGAACAGTAAATATAACTACATTATAAATTAAACCGATAAGAAATACAATACGAAAAATAAAATATTATTATTCTTTACCTTTTACATAGTCTATGGCGTTTTTTTCAAGCCTCGAAACCTGCGCCTGAGAAATGCCGATTTCATTTGCGACTTCGGTTTGCGTCATTCCTCTCATAAATCTCATTGATAAAATTGTTTTTTCACGTTGCGGAAGAGTTTTCAGTTGATCACGGACAGACA
>JAZUHA010000304.1:0-3337 GCA_045641485.1 Acutalibacteraceae bacterium | reverse complement strand
ATATTGTTTTGATATGGGAATTGAATATATGATAAAATTGTTAAAAACCAACAGAGCGAATACATTACCGGAATGCTTTGATAAACTTGAAGAACAAATTCACCGTTGGAAAATGGAAGAATCAAACGCTCAGATGCTTCAAAACCAGCAATATCAAAACGCTCGTCTTTCCGATATACAAAACTCTGCTCAAAATGCGGCAAAAGCCGCAAAAGTTTCGGCTGCTGCTAACGTATATACGGCATACAAAGCCAGAAAATTATAAATAGTATTGTAAACACTATCTGTGATGAAACATAATCTTCGTCACAGATAGTGTTTTATTCAATGAGTTAAATTTACTTGAAGATAACAAAATATTTTATAAAGGCAAAAACAAAAGATTACTTGTTTTTGCGGATGTATTTAACCGTAATTATAACGGAAGCGACAACAACCGCAACAAGAATTATGCCCATTAAAAGGTCTTTTGAAATGTAGTTGTATATTTCCGAACCGAGAGCGGAAATAAGAATAACTCTCGGCAGTATTCCGAAAAAAGAAACAAGCAGATATTTGCCGTAATTCATTTTGGATGCGCCTAAAAAAAGGCTTACAAAATCTATGGGACAGGCAGGCAACAGTCGTATCAAAAATATACTCCACAATTTATTATTCTGAAGTTCAAGAACTTTCTTCCCGGCTTTCAGGGAAGAAAGTTTTTCTTTTACCTTTTCTCCGCCCAAAAACATTCCCAAAAGATAAGTTAAGTTGATTTCAAGAAAAATTCCGGCGGCATTTATGAGAATTGCAGTCCAAAAATCAAATGCAACCCCCACCGACAGGTAAATAAGGGATGCAGGAATAACAAACAGTAACGATTTTAAACCATAAACCGCCAAAACCGTGCTTATTGCCCCCACTTGTGAATTTGTGCCGCTTATGAGTTGCCTAACATCTATATTTACAAGTTCGTTATATTTTAAAACAACAGTCAATATAATTATCAAGGTTACAAGGATTCTTAAAAATGCACCTAAATAAAACTTATATCGTTTATTCATTCTCCACCTCAATTAAAAAATACGACAATTTACGGTTAAAATTCACCACTTGTCGTATTTTTATATTGTTTTATGTTCAATATTATTTCATATACTGTTTAATAAGTTCGGGAAAAACATCAAGAGAGGAGTAATCCGCCGTTTCCTGTTTGAACATAAAGTTAGATGCTTCTGTTTTGATTTTTTCCGTCAAAGCGGAAATCAACCCGTTTAATGAAGAAGAAAGAGCATATTTTGAAACATAAAGCCCGGCGGCTTCGTCGTGCGATACGGTATAGTATTTGTTTTCCGGCGGCTCGTAGCCGGAAACAATGTATCCCGTGCCGTTTATTACAAAACTCACATTACCGCAGTCAACAGATACTTTTATATCCGTTACATCATATATACTGTTTACAGTTGCAAGTCCCGTCTTTTTTGCCGCCTGTATGGCGGAAGCAATAAATTTATTTCTGTCTATATACCCGTTAAGCTGCGCTGTTTTTTCGGAAGCGGCGGAAAAATTCTTTTCATCGCTTTTTTTGATTTTTGAATAATAAATAACTGCATTTTCAAAATCAAATTCTTCTTCATACGCCACTGCCTTATTAAAGTTTTTCTGCGAAAAATAATCGGGAAGTTCTATAACAAGAAAACCTGCCGCAATTATAAAAGCAACGGCGGAAAGAATGCCGATAATCTTTCTTGTGGTATCTTTTGTTTTAAGTTCTTTTTTATCTGCTTTATCTATTTCATCTGTTTGAATCTCAAAATTTTTTTCATTTTCCGACATTTCTATCACCCGGTATATTTTATCATAATCAAAATCTTAAATCAAGAAAATATGAAAAAACAATACATTGATATTTGTATTGTTATGTGTTAGAATAAATTTATAATTGAATATGCTTTATCTGATTGTTTTCAAAATTTTGATAAAAGCGGGGTGATTGTTTGTCGGAAAATCAAAACACGGAATATAAAGAAACTTGGCGTGATGAATATCTGAAATGGATATGCGGTTTTGCAAATGCACAAGGCGGTATCGTTTATATAGGAAAAAGTGATGACGGAACTGTATGCGGAATTGAAAACAGCAAAAAATTATTAGAGGATATACCCAATAAAATAAGAAACACTCTCGGTATTGTTGCAGATGTGAATTTATACAGCGAACAGGGTAAAGATTATATCGAAATTATTGTTGAGCCTCAACCGTATCCGATTTCTTATTACGGAGAATACCATTACAGAAGCGGAAGCACAAAACAACAACTTACCGGGCAACAACTTAATCAGTTTTTGCTTAAAAAAACAGGGGTAACATGGGACAGTGTTCCGCTTTCCGTTTCACCGAATGAACTCAGAATGGACGGTTTTGATATTTTTCGTGAAAGAGCTGTTAAAAGCAACCGTATGTCCCCTGACAATGTTAATATCGAAAACAAACAACTTCTTGACAGTTTGAGTTTGATTGAAGGCAAATATTTAAAAAGAGCCGGGGTGTTACTGTTCCACCACAATCCCGAAAAACGGATACCGGGTTCATATATTAAAATCGGGTATTTTTCATCTGATACTGATATTATATATCAGGATGAAATTCACGGTTCTCTTTTAAATCAGGCAGAAAAAACCGTCGATTTAATTTTTACAAAATACTTAAAAGGTATTATTTCATACGAAGGTGTTACACGGATTGAAACCTATCCGTATCCGCGGGAAGCAATCAGAGAAGCTGTTATGAATGCGATTGCACATAAAAATTACGCCACACTTGTTCCCATACAAATTCAGGTATTTAAAGATAAACTTATTATTTCCAATGACTGTGTTTTCCCGGAAGGTTGGACTATGGAAGATTTTTTGGGGAAGCACCGTTCAAGACCGTATAATCCTTTGATTGCAAATACCTTTTACAGAGCAGGTTTTATCGAGTCGTGGGGCAGAGGCATTTTAAAAATTTGTAACTCCTGCAGAGATTACGGAAATAAGACACCTGAATATATAATAAAACAGGATGAAATTACCGTAATTTTCAAAGCAAATGAATTATTTAAAAATGAAAATTCGGCTATTGGACCCGAAAATGTGGCTATTGGACCCGAAAACGAGGCTATTGGACCCGAAAACGAGGCTATTGGTCCGGAAAACGAGGCTATTGAAAGTCAAATTGATTTAATTCATTGCAAAGAAAAAACAAAAAATACAATAATTTTTGTTTATAATGAATTTAAAAATTCGGAATTTTTCGGCAGATCCGATATTGAAAACTCCTGTTCCATAAGTTATTCTTTTGCCGGTTCAATCATAGC
>JAZUHA010000303.1:0-5025 GCA_045641485.1 Acutalibacteraceae bacterium | reverse complement strand
AAATCCGCCTTAATCCGTGGTGTGACAGCCCGCAGTTTGTAAATAAATTTAAAACGCTTTATTTTGACGAAAAAGGCAAAAAGCCGATAAAGGTAATAAAGGCAAGAGCGCACGGAAATGTTTCCGTACTAAAGCTTTCGGGTGTTGATACCGTAGAGGATGCCGCCGCACTTCGTAATAAAATGCTTTATTTTAAAAGAAGCGATGCCGTTCTTCCCGACGGGCAGTGGTTTATCAGCGAACTTTTAGGCTGTACGGTGCTTGATGTCGACGATAATTCCGTTTGCTACGGCGTTTTAAAAGATGTGGAGTCAACGGGGGCAAACGATATATGGTTTATTGAAACTCCCGAAAAAAAAGAGGTTATTATACCTGCCGTAAAAGAAGTTGTAATTCGTTGTGAGCCGGAAAACGAAAAGGTGTATATTCGCCCGTTAAGGGGGTTGTTTGACGGTGAGGATTGATATTCTTACGCTTTTTCCCGAAATGTGCGAGGCAGTAATGGGTGAAAGCGTTATAGGCAGAGCAAGAAAAAAAGGTATTATAGAAATTAACTTTCATCAGATAAGGGATTTTGCGGTAAATAAGCATAATCAGGTAGACGATACGCCGTACGGCGGCGGTGAGGGTATGCTTATGATGGCACAGCCTATTTACGATACCTTTATGAAAGTTTGCGCTGAAACGGGCAAAAAACCGCATTTTATATATATGTCACCGTGCGGAGAAACTCTTACTCAGGAAAAAGTTAAAAATCTTTCTGAATATGAAAATATTGCCATACTCTGCGGACGGTATGAGGGTGTTGACCAGCGTGTTCTTGACGAACTCGTTGACGAGGAAATTTCCATAGGTGATTATGTTGTAACCGGCGGTGAAATGCCCGCAATGATTCTTGCTGATTCCGTAGCAAGAATGATTCCCGGTGTGCTTTCCGATCCGGAGGGCTTTAAGGGTGAAAGCCATTATAACGGCTTGCTCGAGTATCCGCAATATACAAAACCCGTTGAATGGCACGGAAGATGTGTGCCGGAGGTACTTTATTCCGGACATCATGCCAATATAGAAAAGTGGAAGCACGAACAATCTCTTAAAAGAACTTTTTTACAAAGACCGGACTTGCTTTCTGAAGTTGAACTTACAAAAAAGGATAAAGAGTTTTTGAGTGGAATAAAAAAGGAAAAATAGAATAACCGTTTTCTTGTATCCCATTGACTTTTTTTTAGATTTTTGTTATAACAAACAATAAGGATGTTTTGGGATGTGAATTTATGAGGTTTATCGGGAGCAAAGCTAACTTACTGAATAATATTGATAGGGTTATATCTGAAAATACAGAAGGTAATGAAAGTGTTTTTTGCGATATTTTTTCAGGAACCGGTGCGGTTGCCCGTTATTTTAAACCTAAATATGAAGTACATTCAAATGATATTTTGCATTTTTCTTATGTGATACAAAAAGCAACGGTTGAAAATAATAATAACCCCTCTTTTTCAAGATTGAAAAACATCGGTATATCGGATCCTATTAAATTTTTGGAAGATACTCAAATACAGATATTGAATTTTAATGATAACAACTATTTTATCACCAAAAACTATACTCCTCACGATGATTGTGAAAGAATGTATTTGTCAAACAAAAATGCAGCCAGAATAGATTTTATCAGAAACACAATAGAAGCTTGGAAAAATGAAAAATTACTTACAGAATCAGAATATTATTACTTACTTGCAGGACTGATTGAGGGTGTTCCGTCTGTTTCAAACATTACCGGTACATACGGCGCTTATCTGAAACATTGGGATAAACGCTCGTTTAAAGATTTGGAAATAGTTCGTTTAGATATTATTGACAATAAGAGAAATAACAGAAGTTATAATAAAGATGCCAACAAATTGATTGAGGAATTAAGCGGAGATATATTGTATTTAGATCCACCGTATAACTCACGGCAGTATGCACCGAATTACCATTTACTTGAAACAATATCTAAATATGATTATCCTGAAATTCATGGTGTAACGGGAGTAAGAACATACGAGGAATTAAAATCTCCGTTTTGTATAAAAAATGAAGTTTATGAAGCATTTGAAAACTTAATAAGTAAAGCAAAATTCAATAATATTGTAATGAGTTACAGTACAGACGGATTGATGAGTTCTGCTGAAATTGAAAAAGTGTTAAAACAACACGGAATAGAAGAAACCTATAAAATGTATTCAGTTCCTTATAGGCAATATATGAGTAAAAAAACAAAACAAACAGAATGTTTGTATGAGTATATTTTTTACATTAAAAAAGATATGCCGAAAAAAACTACTTTCGATTTTTCAGATACAGCAAACAAATTAAACCCAATGGTTACCGGTACAAAAAAATACATAAAAAGCCCTATGAATTATATAGGGGGAAAATATAGATTGCTTCCGCAAATTTTACCTCATTTTCCGAATTACATAGCGACTTTTGTTGATTTGTTTTCAGGTGGTTGCAATGTAGCTATAAATGTACAGGCGAATAACATTATTTGCAATGATATAAACAAAAAAATAATTGAATTATTTGAGACATTTAAGAAAACTGAATTATCAAAAATATTATATCAAATAGAAGGCAGAATTGCCGAATATAATCTTTCTAAAGAGAACGAACAGGGTTTTAAACAATTCAGAGATTTTTATAATTTAACACAGAACCCGATAGATTTATATACTTTAACTTGTTATTCTTTTAATTATCAATTCAGATTTAATAATAACCTGGAATATAACAATCCGTTCGGAAGAAACCGAAGTCAGTTTTCGGAAAATATGAAGCGAAATTTAATATCGTTTGTTACAAAACTGCAAAATTCAAATATCGAATTTTCCAACCGGGATTTTATGCAGATATCATTAGATAATTTAACACCCGAAGATTTTATTTATTGTGACCCGCCGTATTTAATTACAACAGGAACATATAATGACGGTAACAGAGGTTTTAAAGATTGGAAAACCGAACAGGAACTTGCATTATATGATTATTTGGATAATGCAGACAGACGGGGTATTAAGTTCGCATTGTCAAATGTTATCGAACATAAAGGAAAAGTAAATACGATATTGCTTGAGTGGGCAAAAAAATACAAAATCATTGATTTGAAATATGACTATTCAAATTCCAGTTATAATACACGGAAAGGAGATAGCAAAGAAGTTTTAATAGTAAACTATTGAATGCTGAATAATATATGATTTCTGTAATTCCTGCAAATAACAAAAATTTTCGTGCTTTCGGTTGGGTTCAGGATCCGAGTAATTTGCGTAGCCTTTGTGATGTGGTTGCGGTATTTGATGCAAATTCACAAAAACACAAAGAACTGATAAAAAATATCATACCGAAACTTGTTGAAGAACGAGACGGGCGAAATGACCTTATAAATGCATTGAACAGCATACCGTTAAAAATCAAGTATGCCGATCTTGTCGGCACATCTTTTAGTCCGAGAAGTTTATCAAGGTGCAACGGTATTATACAAGCAACAGTAAAGGGGCAAGGTCGGGATTTTATAGGAGATTGGCCTGCCGATAATTTTGTGCGTTGGGCTCACTGTTTTGGTTTTATAAAATATGATTATGAAACTGATGCTTTTGAAATAACTGATGCCGGGTCGGAACTTGTAAGGGCAAAGGGTGCAAATGAAGAATTATCCGAAAAAGAAAAAGAGTTACTCATAAATGCTGTTTTGGCATATCCGCCGGCTATAAGAATATTAAAATTGCTTTCCGCAACGGAAGAAACACATCTCACAAAATTTGAAATAGGTCGGCAATTAGGTTTTATCGGCGAAGATGGATTTACAAGTATGCCGCAAAAAATATTTATACGCTCGCTTTCAACTGCAGAACCAAAAGACAGAAACTATATGAAAGCTAATTGGGAAGGTTCGTCAGACAAGTATGCTCGTATGATTGCAAGTTGGCTTGAAAAACTGTGTCTTGTTGAAAAAGTTCCGAAAACAATTACGGTGTTGATATCGGGAAAAGAATATAGAGAAACAATAGGACAAGCATATATAATTACGGCACAAGGGATTACAGCGTTAAGAAAAGCTGAGGGGAAGAGCAAACATAAAAGGATTGTTAAAAATGTTTGTTGGGAAATGTTTTCTACAAAAGGCGCAGATAGAGAATACTTGCGTACACGGCGTGCTTTTGTTTTAAAATGTTTATCCGAAAAAAGAAATGGTGTCTCAATTTCAGATATTATCAGTTATCTTAAAACTGTTAATGTCAATGAAAACGAAAAAACGGTTTCAGATGATATAAACGGATTAAAGAATATCGGCATAAATATTCTGCAAAAAGACGGAATATTTACATTAGATGATAATATAAATGATTTTGTTATTCCTTTGCCTCAAGAACTTGCAAAATCAGATTTGGAAGAAACAAAAGAGGCAATTCGTGAAAAGATGTTGAATTTGTCACATGAGTATTTGGCGCTTATAGATCTTGCCTATGACAGTAAACAAAATCGTTTGTTTGAAATGAAAACATTGGCTTTGCTTATTGAAGAGTGTAATTATCGGGGATTGCACCTCGGCGGAAGTCGCAGACCCGATGGAATAATTTATACGAATACCGAAAAATGTAAGTATGGGGTAATTATAGACACTAAAGCATATTCTAAAGGTTACAACCTGCCTATTTCACAAGCTGATGAAATGGAAAGATATATAGGTGAAAATCAGACCAGAAATGAAAAAGTAAATCCAAACAAATGGTGGGAAAATTTTGCTGATGATTTGAATGAATTTTATTTTATGTTTGTTTCGGGTCATTTCACGGGTAATTTCAAATCACAGATTGAAAGAATCAGCAGAAATAAAGGTATTAACGGTACAGCAGTGGCGGTTGCAAATCTCTTGCTTTGTGCGGAAGAGTATAAATCGGGCAGATTTACTCATGAAAAAATCAAAAATGAAATGTTTAATAATTCTGAATATAAAATATAATCAAATAAAAGTTTATACAAAAA
>JAZUHA010000302.1:0-16743 GCA_045641485.1 Acutalibacteraceae bacterium | reverse complement strand
GTGGTTATTCCCACGGAATACGGGGATATAAAAATCAGTATGAAAAAGAACGAAAAAACAAAAATTACGGCACCTGAAGAAATAAAAATCGAACTTTGCGAATAATCAAAACAAGACAAAATATGAGAGAGAAACTTTTATGAGCGAAATAAAAAAATTTGAAAATCAACCCATACGCACAGCCTGGGATGAAGAAAAAGAAGAATGGTATTTTTCCGTTGTTGATGTTGTCGGTGTATTATCCGAACAACACGATTATGACGGTGCAAGAAATTATTGGAAAGTATTAAAAAAACGTCTTAATGATGAGGGATCTGAGTTGGTTACAAAATGTAACCAACTGAAAATGAAATCGCCTAAAGACGGAAAAACTTACAATACCGATGTTGCCGATACAGAACAGCTTTTACGCATAATACAGTCTGTTCCGTCTAAAAAAGCAGAGCCGTTTAAACTGTGGCTGGCACAGGTCGGCAGAGAACGTATAGAAGAAATAATAGACCCTGAACTCACGATACAGAGAGCGCTTGAAACATATTCAAAAAAAGGATATCCTGCCGATTGGATAAATCAGCGTTTACAAACAATAAGGGCAAGAAAAGAACTGACAGATGAATGGCAGTCTCATGGCGTATCGGAGGGAAAAGAATATGCAATTTTAACAGATGAAGTTACAAAAGCATGGTCGGGTATGAATACGAGGCAGTATAAAAACCTTAAAGGGCTGAAAAAAGAAAATCTACGGGATAATATGAGTACACTTGAACTTGCTCTTAATATGCTTGCGGAAGCAACTACGACAGAACTTACACGAATACAAAATCCTTACGGATTAGATGAAAACAAAAAAATCGCACAAAACGGCGGTAAAGTTGCAGGAGATGCCCGCAAAAGTATAGAAGCACAAACGGGAAAGCCCGTTATAACCTCCGACAATGCAAATAAACTGAATGAGGCTGTAACGGGAATGATTGAAAGTATTTCAGAAAAGGACATATAGGTGAAATTATGAATATGGATTTATATCTCAACAACGAAAACGAAAAACCGCTTGACAATATTGTAAGCGACGGCGGTTTTGCATCAATTTTCAGAACGGTGGGGGTAATAGGCGACAGTCTTGCTTCCGGTGAATTTGAATCAATAAAAGAAGACGGCACACGGGGCTATCACGATTATTTTGAATATTCGTGGGGGCAGTTTTTGGGAAGAATTTGCGGAAGTAAGGTATATAACTTTTCCCGCGGAGGTATGACAGCTTCGGAATATTGGAAAACATTTGCCGATGAAAACCGATTTTGGGATGCAAAATACGCTTGTGATGCCTATATAATCGCACTCGGAGCAAACGATATATTCGGCAGAAATCAGGCAGTAGGCGAAAAAGACGACTGTGACGGCGAAGAAAAAGACACTTTTTCGTGGTATTACGGCAATATTATTAAACGACTTAAATCCATACAGCCGAGAGCAAAATTCTTTTTGTTTACATTCCCCAAAGGCGACAGAACAAATGATGAACACAAAAAACTGATATACGGTTTTTCGGAAAAATTCAGCAATACGTATGTTCTTGATTTTGATACTTACGGTCCCGTTTATGATGAGGAATTTAAAAAGCGGTTCTTCCTGCTCGGGCATATGAACCCCATGGGTTATATGCTCACCGCAAAAATGACCGCTTCTTACATAGATTATATTATCCGTCATAATTATGATGATTTTAAGGAAGTAGGATATATAGGAACAGATTTACACGGGTAAAGATATTTATAATTCAATAATATTCTCCGGTACGGCGTTTTCGTCGATAATGTTATAAGTACCGCTTTCAAGTTCTTTTACGGATTCGCCGCTCTCGAATGTAAATCCGTCGGGCAGAATTATTGTACCGTGAACTTCATCGTCTGCACTTACCGTTAGTTTAATTCCCGAATTTGTTCTTTCCCATTTAACGCTTACCGCTCCGCCCGTTGTTTTATAAAATGCGGTTGCCGAAGAGAGTTTTTTAATAAATACGGGAGAAATATTTACTTCTTTTGAATCGGTAAGGTACGGATTGACTTTTATACCGCCGATATATTCGATAAACCAGGCGGAAATATCACCGAACATATGGTGATTTAATGAGCACGGGAATTCGTCTGCCCTCTTAAAATCTTCAGGTAAAGAGGTAAGCCCTCTTTCAACGAAATTGCCGTAAGGCGGGTAATCGGGGCGGGTAATTATATGATAAGGGAGGTCACCCTCACCGAAATCGGCAAGTACTCTGAAAAGAACTCTTGCACCGAGTATGCCGGTATCTATATGTTCGTTGTTCTTTTTAATTATATTGAGAAGTTTTTTAAATGCTTCGGGCTTTTCGCTTTCTGTGAAAACATCGTAATAAATTGCCATAGCCTGCGAAGTCTGGCAGTTACCTATTGCGGTCATTGTGCCGAAATCAATAAGATGTTTTCTTACGGCTTCTCTTATTTCATTATAAAGATTATCTGCAAAATCTTTTTGAAGTTTTAAGGAAAGTGCATCAAATATTACGGATGCTTTTTTTAGAATGCTCATACAGGTTACGCTGTCCGTAAAAACAAGCGGAGATTTTACCGCGGTTACGGGACACCAGTCACCGAGACCGTACTCAAGAAGCCCTTTACTGTTTCTTTTGCGGGAAATATATTCACAGTAGCGGAAGATTGCAACGGCGTTTTCCGCTATTATTTTTTTGTTTCCTCTTAAAATATACGAATAATACGGTAAATATGTTAAAGCGGCATCCCATGCGGGACCGTTGCCCCAGTCAAATCCCCAACCGCCCGTAGGAACAATACCGGGCAAAGAGCCGTCTTCTTTTTGTGCTTTTCTTATATTGCGAAGCCACTCGGCGTAACTTGTGTCGGCTTTTAAATTCATTAAAATATGCTCACAGGAAAGTGCGGCATCACCCGTCCAGCCGTTTTTCTCACGGTGGGGGCAATCTGTGGGGAAATAGAAGAAGTTTGAAAGGTCGGAATTTCTTGTCATTGCCTGCAATTTGTTTGCCGTAATATCCGAACAGCGGAAATTACCGAGTTCGTCAAGAGAAGAACTGCAAACAATGTATGTTAAAAGAGATTCCGTTGCTTCCTCCTCTGTTATTCCGTAAACAACGCAGTAGCGGAAGCCATGGTATGTAAATACGGGCTCAAAAATTTCTTCGCCCTCGCCTTTTAATGTATAGATATCTCTCTGGGCATAACCGTCGGGGTAAAAATCAATATTTGAATTATTAAAATATCCGTCATTGTCTATATATTCGCCGTACTGTAAGTCAATCTGTCTGCCCCGTTCACCGGAGATTTTAAGGCGGATAATACCGGCGGCATTAACGCCGAAATCATAAAGATAACCCGTTTTTTCTTTAGTCGGTCTCGTGTTAGCTTCTTTAGCCACATCACCTCTCGGAACATACTGTTTCTCGGTGATTTTTCTTATTGAAACGGGGCTTATGTGCCTTAACGGGATAATCGGATCTGCTTCACATAATCTCGCTTCACCTCTCGGCGTCTCGGCAATTACCGCATCATTCCAGAAATCGTCAACATATTTAATCTGCGCCCAGTCTTTTATTTCTTTTCTTGCATCATAGTGACAGCCGCACCTGAGGTCATCAAAAACAACGGGTGACGGAGCGGTTTTTACGGTTCTGTCTGCTTCAATGCGGTCAACACTGCCGCCTTTATTTGTAATTTCAATGCAAAAAGCGGTTCTCGGCGCACCCCTGAAAGAAGCAATATCAAAATCCCAAATCTGACCGCCGGGAGCGTTTTGCATACCGTTGCCGAGGTGAATACCCAAAACATTTTTGCCCTCTGCGACATAATCCGTAATATCATATTCATCATAGTAAACAATATCATCGGGATTGGAAATATACGGCGCCAAAATACCTTTTGTGATTTTTCTGCCGTTTATATAAACATCATAAAATCCGAGCCCCGTAAGAGTTACGGTGCATTTTTCGGGTTTGTCGTAAATTATAAAACTTTTTCTGAAAAACGGTGCCGGAATGTGATTTGTATATGTAGTATAATCATACCCTGCACAAATAAACTTTTTTGAAAACATAAATTTACCCTCTTTCCTGTTTTCGTGAATGTTGAGTTTGTATATTTTTTATTATAACCGAAAACCGTAAAAAAGCAATATCACTTCGCTAATCATTGTAATATCCGTATTGACGGTTCGGCTTGTTTATTATACAATATCTGCGGTGATGTTATGACAACGGAAGAATGTTTTAAAGCCTGTTGTAAAGAACTTTCGGCAGATTATGACTGCGAACTGCTTTTTCGCACACTTTCACGAAAAAAATCATCTGCAACAACAGACGGTATTGCCGCAAGATTTGTTTTTTACGATTTTAATATTGATATTAACCATTATTTCAGAAAAAGCCTTACCGCCGTTCCCGATATTATGTGGGTATCGTGTAATTTAGCGGGAAAAGAAGATATACCTTTTTCGGTATATGATTTATTGGGTTACTTAAATATTAAAGATTTTCGCAATTTTACCCCGTCATATATTTCCGACGAAGAAGCGGTAAAAGAATGTTTTGTTCTTTTCGGAGAACTTTTTAAAATACTTGTTCCCGTATTAACCGAAACTGCTCAAAACGGTGTTCTCAAAAACCGTATTCTGGATGCGCAAAAACAGCATATATGTAAATTTTGCGGAAACGATAATATTTACGAAATTGCAGGCGCTTCCGATATGCTTGATAAAATAACATTTTATATTCTTTCCGAATTTACGGCAGCCCAAATCCGTGAGGCGGTTTCGGGCGGTCAGAAATATTTTTATGAAGGCAAAGCGGAAAAAGCCGAAAAACTGCTCACAAAGAAAAAATTTAAAAGTGAATACGATAACGCCCTTTTAAATTACATAAACGAGGGGAACACGGCTTCCGTAAACGAATTTGAAAACGACATAAAAAAAGCAGGAAAAAATAAAGACAAAAAAGAAATACGCAAAATTTTTTCCTGCATTGCTTTGACATTTGTATTGGCTGTTCCCGTTTTCGGAATATTGTTTTGTATTTATTATATATTGTGTGCCGTACTCTTTAAAAATGCCGTATTTGTTTCGGGTATCGACATTTTGAATGTCTGTGAAATTTTGCCCGGTGCTTTCCCGCTCGCTGCTTTTATTTCTTTATTTATTCTAAATAAAAGAGAAGCAAAAAAAGAAAATAAACCGTACTCGACCGAACCTGCGATAAGAATTTTTACAATAATATTCGAATGTGTCGCACTTCTTCTCTGCTTTACCGCCTCCAATGCGCCTTGTGTATTTTATGAAGACTCGCTTTCTTACGGCAGTAACGACTTTTTTAATTTTTCACGACGGGAATATTCCTATACACAGATTGAAAAGGCTGTCAGAGTAGAGGGTTTCGGTTCAGAAGAAAACGGAAAAAGAACATTTGTCGAAGAACCGTATTATGTTTTTGTTTTAAAAGACGGAACCGTTCTTGATTTATCTAAAACAACCGTTTATCATACGGAGAAAATCGAGAAAAAACTTTTACCGTATCTTGAAAGCAAAGGAATAAATACAAAAGAGCAAATTAAAGAACTGAATGAATAAAAACACAGCAGGCATCTCGGTTTGTATTCCGGGGTGCCTGCATTTTTTGTTATTTAAAGCAGTGCGGTATTTACCGTATTCTGATATGAAGTTATATCAATTTCATCGCTTATTTTGCCGTTGGCGGCATAAATCTGACTTTTTTTGGCAAAACTTTGCCCGTTCATACAGTTTTCGGTAAGAAGAACATCTATAACATCACAAACGCTGTCACCGTCAAGGTCGCCGGTTACAATAACATCGTAATCACCGGTATAATTGTTGTTTTCAAAAACCGTAACTACCGTACCGGTTCCCAAACACTCGTGTTTTCCGCTATAGTAACCGCCTTGTGCAATTGCATCGGATAATGACGGTATACCGATAATATCCGAAATATCCTTTGCATTATGAACATTTGTAAAAATCAACTTGTTTTCATAATCAATGCTTGTTCCCGGTATTTCCGTAATATCAAAGAATTCACATTGTATGTTATTACTTAAAGCATACTCGTGTGCGGTACTGCCTCTTTCACAGTAAATCGTCAGGTTTTCGGAACAACCGTAAAAAGCATTTGCACCGATTGAAGTTACCGTTTTCGGTATCGTTACTTTTTCCAGTGAAGAACAACTCATAAAGCACAAACTGCCGATTTCCGATATTCCGCTTTCTATTTTGACCGAGGTAATATCGGATTTGTTCCTGAATGCCGATTTTGCTACAGAAATAACATTTTTGTTATTGATTATTGAAGGAACCGTAACCTTTGTCTGCAAACCGATATATGAGGTAATAATAGAATTATCGGTATTGACCGTTGTTGATGTAAAGTTGCAAAACGGGCAGTTTTCAGAATAAACAGAACTTTCTGTTTTTAAGAAATTACAGCGTGAACATTCATACTGTCCGCAGTGCGGATGTACTGTTTCTTTTGAAGTTAAAACAAAATCATGACCGAGAGCAGCGATTTCCGTAACATCTTTTTTATTTTTACAGGCAACACAATGGTGAGATTTTGAACCTTTTTCCAAACAGGTCGGTTCAACATCAACAGTCCACTGTGTATCGTATTGGTGAACGGAAACATCGCAACGAGCCGTGAAGTTTCCGTCTGCCGTTACAGCGGAAATAACGGCATCACCCGCACCGCCTATAGTAACACTGCCGTTTTCATCAACAGTTGCAACATCTGTATTGGTCGAAAGCCATATTATTTTTTGATTCCATGCGTTAAGCGGTAAAACCGTGGCATTAAGTTCAAGTTTTTCGCCGAAATCGAGTTCTGCCGATGATTTATCGAGCGTAATGCCTGAAACGGGAGTAGAATTAAAAGACAACTCTTTGCTGTTATTTGAAACATTAATTTCCGAGGATTCGGTTTTTATTTCACATTCAAATAGAATCCTTGTTCCGTCTTCGTCAAATTCGATGTATTTTTCCGATGGAGTGAAGTTATATGTATTTTCGGCACCCGGGAGCACACTGCCGGCAGAAATAGTTTTAAGAACTTCATAACTTTTTCCGTCAAAGCGTTTAACAAGAATATTTGTATCTTCGGCTGTTTCATACCCCTTGTTTGCAACAGTAACGGAAATTGTTCCCTGTTCGGAAACCGAACACTGTTTAACAAAAATATCGGTAAATCCGAACTGTATATCCGCACTGTTGTTGGAGATGTTTGTATCTTCATCTGCCGAAACCGTCATTTTCAAGGCTGTTTCAGCGATAGTTTGAGGCAAAGTATATGATACTTTTACATCTTTTTTCTCGCCGGCTTTAAAAATAACAGGATATTCGGCACTTGCAAGTACATTTCCGCTTCCGTCCGTAAGAGTGGCTGTGTATCCGTCAACATCTTCCGTGC
The DNA here is from genome assembly GCA_045641485.1 of Acutalibacteraceae bacterium. Lineage (GTDB taxonomy): Bacteria > Bacillota > Clostridia > Oscillospirales > Acutalibacteraceae > DTU089. The sequence goes on along the minus strand of JAZUHA010000302.1, from coordinate 9,272 downwards.
CGATGTTTTTTACGGTTGCGGAAAAAGTAACCGTACCGCCGGGGATAATATTTTCTTCATTAAATGTAACATCTTCTGTTTTCAAATCTGCGGTACCGCCTGCACCCGTCAAATACAGATCTGTTGTGGTAAACGGATAATCCGCATCTGAAGAAGCCGGATTGTCTGCCTCAACAGCAAAAACAAGTTTGCCGTCTTCATTCATAGAAGCATCGTAAGAAGAGATATGCTTACCGTAAGACGAATATTTTTGAAATTCACCGAATAAACCGGAGGAATCCTTATAAGAAACATAAATTTCATTAAGATGATTCCCGTTATCGGAATCAATAAGAGTAATAACTGCTTCATTATTTCCGCAACTGACAATACTGAAATTCCCCGTAGTATTAACACCGGAATATGAAACGGAACCGTTATATTTCATTATTTCGCCACAGTTTAAGTAATAAAAACTGCCGTTTGAATAAATAACGGAAGTACCGTCACTTAATTTTTTGTTATCACAGTATACCTGCCCGTCTTTTGAATACAACAGTTTTACACTGCCGTTTAATTCACCGGCAGAAATACATTCAAGAGAACCGTAAACATAAGAAAGAACTGTTTCATCACCTGTATATTCACCGTTAAAAGTTCTTGTTTTGATTATGTTCACGCCGTTTTCACCGAAAACATCATCTTCGCTGTTTGAATTCCAAAAAACATTCACACCGCTGTTGTTTACACAGATTGCGGAATTTATTACATAATCCGAAGTTACCGCAACCGGGTCAGACCACGCAGTACCGTCAAACACGGCAAAAACGAGTTCTGTGTTCCCGGCAAAATCGTTCACAGTAAGCGAAGAATCAAAAAGTTTTGTTGCACGCTGATACAGAACATAAGTTTTGCCGTCATAAGACACAGTTTCTGCATAAAAATCCGCTTTACCCGTTTCACAAACAGGCTTTGCTGCAGACCAGTTTGTACCGTTATAATATGAATAATAAAGAGTTGTAAGGTTTGCGGCATCTTTTGTGCCGTCATCATCAAGCCACACGGCAACAAAGCAACCGTTGCCGAGTGATGAAATTTTCGGTGCTCCGTACGGATAAACGGCTTTTTTTGTAAAATCAGTATTTACCGCCGGAGATTTGAACATTTTCGGCGATGATTTCTGTCTGCAGTTCAGATATTCACGGTCATTCAGAGTAAAATCATCTGCAGTAATGGTAAATTCGTTGTTCTTACTACCTGTTAGGGTGTTTGCCGAAAAATTGCTCATCAGTGCCGGTGCCTTTAAAAGATTACCTCCTTTGTTTGCTCGGGGATATAACTGAATGTCAAGAATATTCCAGCTTTTATTTGCAGAAAGTGAACCCAACGCCGCTTTTGCGACTGCATCTGCCTCCAGATTGACGGAAAGAGCATCTGAAAGTCTTGAAGCCGGGAATTTAACGGTACCTTTTAATTTACCGCTTAAACCGCCTTCGATATATGCTATCGATTTACTGAAAACCTTTGCACCTAGTACTACCTTTGCAGTAAATGCAAGAGAAGCGTTGCCGGATATTGCAAAGCTGCCGGTATTTGAAAGTTTAAATGAAAGATTGAATTCCGTTTCTCCGCCAACGGTATATGTTGCATAAAACACATGCCAGAACGGTAAATCCTGAGAAAATGCGGCAGTAGCAACGACAGTAACGCCGGATTCTATAAGAGTAAGTTTACCGCCGGAAACATCAAAATTCATATATCCGGCAACAGACATATCCGCCGAAACCATTGCAAAGCCTTTTTTCTTATCTAATTTCCCCTGTATTTTATTATATGCCTGCCGTGCCTTATACATATTTTTCTGATTTGTCATCATAAAAAAGTCTTTAAAATCGGCATAATCTTTAAGAAATTTATCTTTTGCGGTACTTTCGGCTTTTACTCCGTCTTTTATACCGAGGATTACCTTGTATGTATTTGTTTCCTCATCATATTTTCCCTTGTAACTGAAAGAAGCAATATCAAGCTTTAATCCTACATTACAGTCAAAAAGTCTGACTTCGTGCCCCAAAATATCAGCCGTCGGAACATCTATTCCCGACTCACCGAGGTCTACAGGCTCTATTTTTTCTACAACACCGTAAATATCCTCGGAATTTGACGGTTTGAGAGAAACTGTTGAACTACCGTTTGTAAGTTCATACAAAGAAACGGTGCCTGAGGAATATGTTGATTTTGAAACCGTAACGGTACCGCCGGAAACACAAGGAAGTGAAAAATACGCATAGCCGTTACTGTTTGTTGTTGCGACGGTTTTTCCCTGATAACTTACTTGCGCTCCCGGGATTCCGTTTCCGGAAACAGAATCCGTTGCACGAACGGAATATTGAGAAACGGATTTTAATAATGCAGAATTCTGATTAAGCCGTAAGGCAGGGCGGACTCCGACACCGGAGGCGTTAGGAACACTTGTTCCGATATCTCCGTATGTACCCCAAATATCGCCACCATGAATATAATCTACTCTATTACTATTATTTCCCTTAGAACGAAGCCACCAACAATCAGTGTTAAGTGACTTTCCAACTCCTTTAAATCCTGCATATTCGGTACGAAAAGCTCTTCTTGTTTCAAAACCCCCGTTTAATCCTAAAGTATTCGACCGTACTTCATCATACGAAAGAGCAAAAACTTTATCTGTGACCGTAATCCCTGACATATAGTTATTTGTATAAATAATTGATTTTTTCTCATTATAAGAAAAAGCGTTTTCGTAAAACTCTCCGTTAAGAAATGAGCGAAGTTCTGATGTTGCCCAGTTGTTATTACCTGAAGAATCAAAAGTATGGCAGTCCAGCACTTCCTCTGAAAGTAAAAACACCTCACCCTCTCCGCTTGTTAAAACACGCCATGTAATAGGCTCATATTTGAAAAAATACCAGCCGTTATTCTTTATTAAACTTAAATATCTTTCGCCGTTATATACCACATCAACATTGTTTTCAGCCGTAATAAGAGATGTAAGTTTATAATACAAAGGTGTATTAGCCACGACCTGCGTTCTCGGATAAGTGCCGAATGTTACAAGCGACCCGGTACTGAAATCCACATCTGCCGCCGCAGCCTTTTCCGACAAAAATCCGAAGCCGGTATTTTCAAGTATTTCCGCAACGCCGCTTAAAGGTACGGCGGAAAAAACAAATATAAAAGCCAATAATACAGATAATAATTTTTTCATTGTACACAACGCCTTCTTTTTTACAGGTTTTTCATTTGAATTATAGTCAATACATTGAGTATTGTCAAGACTTTGAGTATGATAAAATGTTCTCGGTGATAATTGTGATTAGTTATGAACCTTTTTACGATACCTTATACAAAAAAGATATTACGGAATACTATCTTATATATAAACTCGGTTTTTCCGCTAACACCATTCACCGCATTAAACACGGCGAAGCAATAAGCACAAAAACTCTTGATGCTTTGTGTTATGCTTTGGACTGCGAAGTTTGCGATATAATTAAACATAAAAAAGAAAACTGACTGTCCACTTTTTTCAGTGCAGTCAGTTTTTCTGTATTTACATTTATTCGTAATGTGTCCACATTCTTTTAACAAAGACAATACCGTCATACTCATTTCCGCTTTTATCGGTTAATTTGTTCCGGTTCTTTTCAACACTGTAAACCAACCGGTGTTGAAGATTGATTCTGCGGGAATAGTTATTTGCTAAATTCCCGATAAGTTTTTCATAGGGCGGCGGATTTTGAAAAGGGTTAACAGTCAGAATATTCAACAATTCTTTTGTCTTAATTTCAAGTCCGGCGCTTTTTAAAAGTTGTTTATCTTTGTTTGCCTGTTTACTGAATGTCACAATATACATTACCATTCCTCATCGGGGTCATAAACCGTTCTTTCTTCAAAAGATTCATCGACATTGACAATGCTTTCAACTAAACCGGGAACAGAATTAAGATATATTGTTTCCCGCAATGCGTTCCAATCATCTTCCGAAAGCAAAACAGCATTTTTGCCTTTATTGTTGGTTATGGTTATAGGTATACTGTTGGAATTAACATCCGAGATAAGCTTATATAAATTTTTTCTTGCATTCGTGGCATTTACAGAAGTCATTTTTATCCCTCCTACTATAATTATAGCGTACGCTTTTACGCTCGTCAATAGTATTTTATGCTAAATCACAAAAGATATACTTATATTTATTTATAAAGACAAAGCACAACAAACGAAATCACAGCCTGAATTATATTAAGTCTGTAAATTGTCTGTGTATTTGACCAGCCTTTATTTTTTCTTAAATGGTCGTGAATGGGTGTGCGGATATTTTTCATTATAGATATTTTAAGGAATCGTAAAAGCGATACTTTTACTATACCGAGAAGCCCGTCAACAAAGAAAATGAAGCAAAGCGGAACGGCAAGGAGCATATTTCCCGTTTTCATAATTGCAATACCGAGGAAAATACCGAGTGCACGGGAGCCGGCATCGCCCATCATCATGGTGCTTGATTCGGCATTGAACCAGAGGTAGGGAAGAAGCGCGAAAATCATAACGACAATAAGCGAGGAAATGCCTTTATCCATAGATACACAGCCGCCTATAAGAGCCGTGAAAATAAGTGAGTTTATTGAAAGTGAACCGCAGTAGCCGTCTATACCGTCGGAGCAGTTTACGGCATTTATCATAAGCCACAAAAAAGCCGCACCGATTATTACGAAAAGCCACATCGGGAGATTTATTTTTAAAGAGAAAAGCGAAAGACTTAAAAGATCCTCATTTGAATATGCAAACAAAAACGCCGTAAGACCGCAGATTACAATATCAATAAGTCCTTTTTTATATTCGTTCCACGGTGTGTCGGAGCGGTCGTCTAAATAACCCGAAAGCATACTTACAAGCACGCATACGCCGTAAAGTATGTATTCGCCGTTTAACGGAGCGAAAAGAAGTCCGCATATAAAGAAAGCCGTAACAAAAAGAAGTCCCGCTCCCCTTATTTTTCCTGCGGAAAGTTTACCGTTAAATGCAAACTCCCTGCCGAGGTCTTTCGGCAGTTTATTCCTGAATAAAAGTATAAGTAAAAGCGATAAAACAAACGGTACGGCACCGTTTAAGAGTAAAAATGATTTTTGCGACAGTAAATCAACAAGCATTTATTTCACTTCCGAAATATATTTTTTACGATTATACCATAATTATATTATTTTTCAATAGCATATAGACCTTGAAATACAGAACAAAATAATTTATTATATAGAAAATAATATATAAAAAACATTTCGGAGACGGTATTATGGAAAAATATGCAAGATTTAATTATCAGCCGTGTCTTCCTTTGGGTAAAGACGGCAAATGCCTTACGGGTTCAAAGGAACACGCCCTTATTTCAAGAAAAGCGGCGTGTGAGGGTATGGTACTTTTAAAAAACGAAAACAACGCTCTTCCGCTTTCTTTCGGTGAAAAAGTCGCTCTTTTCGGAAAAGCTACTATAGAATACATAAAAGGCGGCGGCGGAAGCGGAGATGTAAACACCGCATACATTAAAAATATATATGACGGTTTTTGCGAAAAAGAACGTGAAAACAAAGTTTCCGTTTTTATGCCTCTTGTTGAATTTTACAAAGACTATGTAAAAAAAGAAAGGGTAAATGTTCTTACGGAAAGTCAGATAGGCAAAATCTGGGATGTTGTTAATAATATGGAGTTCTGCAAAAAGCGTGACGATATGACTTACAACACATTCGCCGCTATGCACGTTAAAGAGCCGTCTGTTCCCGATGAACTTATAAAAGAAGCAGCCGAAAATTCCGAAACGTCGATTTTTACTATAAGCCGTTTTTCCGCAGAGGGTGTAGACAGAAGACCGCAGGGCGGTGACTACTACCTTTCGGATACGGAAAAGGACTTAATCGACAAACTTTGCCGAAGTTTTAAAAAGGTTATTATCGTTATAAATTCCGGCGCCGTTATCGACTGCGAATATTTTGCCGAAAACAATAAAATCGGCGGAGTGCTTTTCGGCTGGCAGGGAGGCTTCGAGGGCGGCTGTGCCGTTGCGGATATCCTTTGCGGTGACGAAAACCCTTCCGGCAAACTTGCCGATACAATAACAAAATCTTACGATGCCTACCCCGACAAAGATGAATTTAACGAAGATTTTGCTTTTGTTCACTATACAAACGATATATATGTAGGCTACCGCTATTTTGAAACCGTTCCGGGTAAAAAAGAACTTGTCCGTTATCCTTTCGGCTTCGGTCTTTCTTATACTTCTTTTGAATTTAAAGGTGCCGGTGCTTTTTTCGGTGACGGCAAAATCACCGCTGTTGTTACGGTTAAAAACACGGGTAATGTTCCCGGCAAAGAGGTTGTCCAGGTTTATTACGGCGCTCCGCAAGGGAAATTAAAAAAGCCGTCAAGGGAACTTGCCGTATTTAAAAAGACAAAACTTCTCTCCCCGGGCGAAGAAGAAACACTTGCTTTAAGTTTTGATATTTCCGATATGGCAAGTTTTGACGACCTCGGAAAAATCCGTAAATCGGCTTATGTTCTTGAAAAAGGCGAATATAAATTATATCTCGGCACTTCCGTAAGAAACGCAAAAGAACTCCCGGTTGTTTACAGTGCGGAAAAAGATACCGTAACAGAACAGTGTACCCAATATTGCAGACCGTTTAAACTTAAAAAGCGTATGCTTTCAGACGGTACTTTTGAGGAACTTCCCACGGGTGAAGAAAGTTATTATTACGGCAAAACAGAGCCGACGGGAGCCGCCGTTCCGAAAGACCTTGTTATGTTCTCCGAAGTGGGCGAAAGTATAACAACGGAAGAATTTGTTTCACAGTTCACATTAGAGGAACTTATGGATTTTGTAGGCGGTCAGCCGCCTGTAGGCGTATGCAATACGGGTTGCTTCGGCGGTCTTAAAAGACTCGGTGTTCCGCCCGTACCCACGGCAGACGGCCCCGCAGGTGTAAGACTTAACACGGCTACCGGAAAATACACCACCGCTTTCCCGTGCGCCACGCTTCTTGCCTGCACATTCAATCCCGACCTGGTTTATGAAGTCGGAGTTGCCGGCGGAGCGGAAATCCGTGAAAACAACCTCGGCGTATGGCTTGCGCCTGCGGTAAATATCCACCGCAATCCGCTTTGCGGCAGAAATTTTGAATATTTCTCGGAAGACCCCGTACTTGCCGGTAAATGCTGTGCCGCCGAAATCAGAGGTATTCAATCACAAAAAGCGGCTGTTTCTTTAAAACATTTTGCCTGCAATAACAAAGAAGCAAACCGCTTTGCAAGTGATTCCCGTCTTTCCGAAAGGGCTTTAAGAGAAATTTTCCTTAAACCGTTTGAAATATGCGTTAAGGAAGCGGATCCGTACACCATTATGTCATCTTATAACCTCATAAACGGTCAGCATACCTCGGAAAGCTACGAGCTTCTCACGGGCATTCTTCGTAATGAATGGGGCTTTAAGGGTATGGTAGTTACCGATTGGGGTGTTAAAAACAACCCCGTTAAAGAGGTTCTTGCCGGAAATGACCTTAAAATGCACTGCGGATACCCCGAGGATTTAAAGAAAGCTTACGACGAAGGCGAACTCACAAGAGATGACCTCGAAGCGTGCGTTATCCGTATTCTTAATATGTTTACGAAATTAGCGTAAAATCAAAAAATACTTATTTATTTTTTAACTGAATGCTGATATAATATATATGATGATAAAAAGGAGTGTTTTACTTGCCGGAACTTTCCCGTTTTTATAATATTGTGATAAAAATGATTTACAAAGATAATACCCAACATAACAAACCGCATTTTCATGTCTATTTCGCAGAGTATGAGGCTTCTGTAGGTATAGACGGGGACTTACTCGCAGGCAGTTTGCCTGTAAAACAACTTCGTATGGTACAGGCGTGGGCAGCAATTCATGAAGATGAGTTGTATTCTGCCTGGAACAACGCTGTAAGAAATATTCCTTTTGAAAAAATAGAACCTTTAAAATAATGGAGGGACATTATGTATATTATTGACGGCATTGCTTATGCCGGTGAGCCGAAAACTCCTATTAAAGCAGTCGGTATAAAAGCTTTGGCAAATTTTACACTTTGGATAAGATTCAATAACGGAGAAAGCAGAATTTTTGATTTTAAGCAGATAATAGATCAACCGTGCTATTTGCCTCTGAAAAATGCAGAAGTGTTTAAAGATGTCTATATTGATTACGGCGTACCGGTTTGGTGTAACGGCGATATAGATATTTCGCCGGAATATGTTTATGAAAACAGTATGGAATACAGTTCTGCCGTATAAATAATCCAAAATAATTATATGCTTTTTTAAAAAATTTATCCGAAAATTTTTCCGAAAAATTCTTCGGTACTTTCCTTATACGGTCTGTTAAACCTGCCTAACTCATAAAGAGTCCCGCCGGTGCAGACCGTATTGACTTTTTCACGGCAGGTAAGAGTAACCGTATAGCCCTGCTCTTTTATGTATGAAAAAAGAATATCGTTTCTTATTCCGTAAGGATAAGCGATTATTGTGGGCGTAAAGCCGATATTTTCCGTGAAAACTTCGTGAAGTGCATAAAAATCGTCGGCAATCGCTTTTTTGTAATCGTCTTCACTTTCGCCGTAAAATTTCCCCATTCCCCGTCTGTTGCCGAGAGAGTGCATATTATACGAGTGATTGCCTATTTCCACAAGCGGATTTTCCGCAAGTTTTTTCATATCCGACCAGTTAAGATATGCATAACTGTCGTCGGTTTCTTTGTTTTTTGTATATAAATCTGTAAGCGAGCCGACAACGGAAACGACTGCGGGATAATTAAATTCCTCAAGAAGCGGAACAACTTTTGTAAGAAAACTTCTTTCTCCGTCGTCAAATGTAATAACAACGGGGTTTTCGGGCAGTTTTTTTCCGCTGTTTACAAATTCGCTTACTTCTTTTAAACTTACGGGATTATATCCGCATTTTTTCATATATAAAAAATCATTTTTCAGTGTGCTTGTCGGGATAACATAATTACCCCAGATTTTACTGTTTTCACACACCTGATGATACATAATCACGGCAAGTTTTACACTGTTGCCCGAGAATGCCGTTTTTATCGGCTGAAAACAGGAAAGTCCCGCAGAAAACAACAAAAGAAAACAAACGCAAATACATATTACCGCAAACATTTTGTAAGTAAAAATCCTGTACATAAAATCACCTTCTAATGTATATGAAGGCTTACCGGAAAAAATTTTTGAAAAACACAA
>JAZUHA010000301.1:0-18712 GCA_045641485.1 Acutalibacteraceae bacterium | reverse complement strand
AATAGAGAAAGAAAAAATCAAAATAATCGAAAAACTTACTCCCAAAGAACGGGAACTGTTTAAAATGATTTATATAGAGCATTTAAAATATGCGGAGATTGCGGAAAAAACGGGTACCACGGAAAATGCAATAGCCGTAAGGGCGGTGCGTTTAAAACAGAAAATAAAGAAAATGGCTGCCGTTGCTTTTGCCGTCATTCTTCTTATTATTTTCTTTTTTGTTTCTATATAAAATTCAGCAAACATTATATAAAATTTAATCGTCACTTCAAAAACTGTGAAGCGACGATTTTTTTGTGAAAATATTTGAAATGTTCGGTTATTTTCAACAAAGAAAAAATAATTTTAAAAATTTTTAAACTTTTTTTGAAATCTTTTCAATTTTTTGACATATAAAGATTAAAAGGAGGATTTTTTGACAAGGAGGGTTATATGGAAAAGCACATCGACGATGCTTTTAAAAACGAAATAAAATCGCTTATTACAAAAATCAAATATTTGGAAATTTCAGAGGCCATGAAAAAGCCTTGTGATATGGATACGGATTTGGTTTGTGAATGTGCCGATTTTATTTTGGAAGCGGAAAACAGACAAATCTTTTTAACTGATGAAGAAAGAAAAGAACTTGTCCGAAAAATACCGTTTAAAAACACTGAAAAATCATCAAACAATAAAATTTTTGATAATTCAAAAATTCACATATTTAATACAAAGCGTATTATTACCGCAAGTATATGTATTGCACTGATACTGATAATACTCGGTATAATGGGAATAGCAAAAAATTCTTCAATATTTGATTCCCTGAAAAAGTACTTCGGTTCTGTTGCAGATATGGCTGACGGTGCGGAATATAACATTAACGGGATAACGGTTTATAAAAAAGAAGGAAGTACGGTATATCCGGATATTGAAAGTGCCGTTAAAGAAGAAAAAACAGAGATACTTTATCCGACTGTTTTACCCGAAAACACACAGACAGATTATATATTATTTGATGATGAACATATTGATTTCGTTTTTAATAACAATATTTCATATACTGTTGAATTTTCAAAGTCATCGACTGCGGATACAGTCAACACTTCCGAACACGATATAATAAACGGTTTTGATTGTTATTGTTTGGAATTGACTGATGTTTCAACGGTACAAATAGAGTTTATGTACAGGGGTAACCTGTATTCTTTATCGGGAAAAAACAAAAAAGATTTGGAAATTATTATAAATAATCTGGAGGAATATAACGGGAGTTACCGTTAACCGTAAAATTCTTTATACCAAACGGCAAATTTTCTTAAACCGGTGCGCAGGGGAGTAGACGGTTTGAACCCGAAATCTCTTTCGAGAGCGGAAGTGTCGGCAAATGTTACCGGGACATCTCCGGGCTGCATAGGTACGAGTTCTTTGTGTGCCGTGAAGTCGTAATCTTCGGAAAGAACCTTTGCTTTTACAAGTTCTTCCTGCAAAATATTTACAAAGTCAAGCAGATTTTCGGGGTTACTGTTACCTATGTTATACACTCTGTACGGCGGCAGAGGCAGACCGTCTTCGCCGTTTTCTTTTTCGGGAGCGCATTTCATAATGCGTTTTACCCCTTCCACGATATCGTCAACAAAAGTGAAATCACGAAGGCAGTTGCCGTAATTGAAAATCTGTATTTTTTCACCCTTTAAGAGTTTGTTCGTAAAGCCGAAATAAGCCATATCCGGTCTGCCGGCAGGACCGTAAACCGTAAAAAATCTTAAACCCGTTGACGGGATATTATAAAGTTTTGAATAGCAGTGAGCGAAAAGTTCATTGCTTTTTTTTGTTGCGGCATAAAGGGAAATCGGGTTATCGACTTTATCGTCTGTTGAAAACGGGATTTTTTTATTGCCCCCGTAAACAGACGATGAAGAAGCATAAACAAGATGTTCAACCGGGTAATTTCTGCACGCTTCGAGAATATTATAAAAACCGAGCATATTCGATTCGATATACACATCGGGATTTGTTATGGAATATCTTACACCTGCCTGTGCGGCAAGATTTACGACTACTTGGAATTTGTATTTTTTGAAAAGTTCGTCTATGAGCGTTTTATCTGCAATATTTCCTTTTATAAAAACCCATTCGTTTGTGCTTTTCGGTAAGTTTTCGAGTTCTTTAAGGCGGTATTCCTTAATCGAAACATCGTAATAATCGTTTAAATTATCAAGTCCCACAACGGTACTGCCCGAAATATCGGAAAAAAGCGTTTTTACAAGGTTGGAGCCGATAAATCCCGCCGCACCCGTGACAAGAATGTTTTTATTGTTTAAATCTACATTTTGAGAAAGCATATAAATACCCCTTATTTTGTTATTCCTTTATATTCTTTTTTTACTGTTTCGTAACTTTGAAGATTACCTATATCGTATCTGCTTCCGGGCATCTCCATTGCGTGAACTTTCGTTACGCCGGAAAGCCATGCAATGTAACTGCCGGGGGCATCCGTACCGCAACCGCTTTTTATACCTTCTGCGACTTTTTTCGCATCATCTTTTGTGTAATAATAAAACGGCGGACAGCACCAATGCGATTTCGGATTTTCGGGTTTTTCTTCCATACCCGTTATAAGACTGTTTTCGTCAATTTCAAGAACACCGCATTTTTTAAGTTTGTTTTCGTCTTTTTCAAAATACCGCATTACGCAGGAAGTTTTTTTCTCTTTTGCAAAATCAATAAATTTTGTAAGGCTGAAATCAAGCACATTATCGCCTGCAATAACAAGCACATCACTGTCAAGATTTAATTTATCTATTGCAAACTGAATATCTTTAACGGCGCCGAGGCGTGTTTCGTTTGTGTATGTGTTGTCATTGAGAACGGTGATTTTATATTCTTTTGTTTTTGCCCAGTTTTCAAAATGCTCAAAGTATTTACCATTGCTTATAACAATGTATTCATCAACTTCACCGGAAGTGTTTATATCGTCAAGAAGGTGGTCGAGAATTGTTTTGTCACCGACTTTTAAAAGCGGTTTCGGAAAGTTTTCGGTTAAAGGATAAAGTCTTGTGGCGTATCCTGCCGCCAATATTAAACATTTCATAATAATTTCACTCCGTCTGCGGTATTGCAAATATGACCGCTGTATTTTCCTTTTAAATTCGGGAATGCCTTAAGATATTTTTCCTCTACGGTTTTTAAAATCTCCTCTTCGTAATCGGGATTTATTATCGCCATACAGCAACCCTTAAACCCGGCACCGGAAAATCTTCCGCCGTATATACCTTTTGTTTCTTTCATTATTTCATAAAGCTTTATAAGTTCGGGTGAGCCTGTTTCCCAATTATATACGGAGGAATGACCGCTTTCAAAAGAAAGTCTGCCGAATTCTTCTATATCGCCGTTTTTAAAAGCCTCTGCACCTTGTTCCACTCTCATAAACTCTGTGTACCAGTGTTCGGCTCTTTTTGCCCAGTTTTCGGGTAGTTTGTCTTTGTATTTAAGATAAACATCATACGGGACATCACGGAGATTTGTTTCTTCAAACTTACCGTATTCCATACCGGCAAAGCATTTTAAAGCGTATGCGGCACTTCTGCATTCGTCAACACGCATATTGAATTTTGAGCCTGCGAGAGAGCGTTCGAGTCCGCTGAAAAATACGGCAATTTTAAAAGGCTTCATATTTTCGGGTGCTTTTATTACCTGCTTTGTATTGTCCCGTAAATCCATATAAAGAAGCCTGTCCTTACGGCAGTAAACTTCGCACGACTGGTCAAGTTTTCCGCATGAAACACCGACATATTTATTTTCCGCTTCCTTTGAGATTTCAATAAGTTCATCGGGTGTGAGTCTTATTCTGTTAAGGCGACATAAAGCGGAAAGAAACGTTATTATAACTGCGGCAGAGGAAGAAAGTCCGCCTATCGGAAGTTCACCGTTTATAATGGCGCAAAGCCCCGTTCTTAACGGATAGCGTTTTAAAAGCGCTATTGTGGCGCCTCTTAAATGGTCTGCCCAGTCGCACTGCTTGTCCTGCGGAGTTTCCGAAATGTGCCACTGCGCTCTTTTCGGGAACTGAAGCGATGCTATTTCTATAACGCCGTTGTGCTTTGGACCGTATGCTATATGAATACCTTTATCTATTGCAAAACCCGTGATTTTCCCGAGTTGATGGTCGGAATGTGCACCTATGGGGCATACTCTGTACGGGGTAAAAGCGGTATATTCCGGCTCTTTTAAATAAATTTCACGGAATTTATTTACGGCAATTACACCTGCGCCTTTTTCCGAAAATTTCACACCGGAATCTTTATCGTTTTCTGTGTTTTTTACGGCATTTGAATATTCCTTTGTCCTGCCGTCAAGCGGGGCTTCGGTATCTGACGGGATAAGCCAGTTTCCCCCGCTTTTTACGGCGCCCGGTATTCTTTTTTCACGGCAGAGTCTTGTTATGCTTCTCTCTTCAAAATTCCACTTTAAAGCGGCTTCTTTTACGGATATGTAATCTATTTTAATCACACCCTTGTCAAAATATTATATTGATATAATATTACTTTACTGTTTGAATGTCAATATATATTTTGATATACAGCATTATTCGCCGATGTTTTTGATTTCGGTATTTTTGTAGTAGTGCGAAAGAATTTCTTTGTAAGTGCTTCCCTGCTTTGCCATAAAGTCGGCACCGTATTGGCTCATTCCCACGCCGTGACCGTATCCTTTTACGGTAAACGTTACTGCATTATCAGTGGATTTAATTGAAAAAACAGCGCTTTTTAACGATAAAATACTTCTTAAGTTTTCTCCCGTGAGTTCTTTGTTACCTGCTTTCAGAGATAAAACAGTACCTGCCTTTGATGTGTTTTTTACGGAAAAAATATCTTCTGTTTTTGTTTTTTCGGATATTTTAATATCTGCGTTTTTAAGATAATCGGTAATCTGTTCCCTTGTATAAGTGGTTGTTGTTATGTAATCGGGCGAAAGCGAGTCTCCGCCGCTTTTTACGCTTACAAGATACGGTACGGGAGTACCCCAGACATTTTCGGCGTTTTCGGTTGTTCCGGAGCATAAAGAGAAAAATGAAGCTACACAAAGTTCATCTTTATATGTAAGTGCTTCGCAAAGTACACTGTTTACGGCGTTTTCGAGTTTCTTTTCGTACTTTTCATACGAACTGCCCCATTTTGCTTTTCGTTCCTCTTTGTTAATATAGCCCTGATGAGTTCCGCTGTCGTCACTTATGTCGGCGCCGTTAAGAGAATTTTTGTCAGTTGATTTTTTCATTCTCAAAGCATTTGTAAAACAGGCTACAGCCTGGGCTTTTAATGCTTCTTCGTGATACGAAAGAGGCATTTCCGCCGCAACGCTTCCGCAGGTGTATTCAAAAAAAGAAACGGTAACGGTTTTCTTTTCAGCGTTTAAAAATACCGCTACCGTGTCGGAATTTTTTTCGGTATTTTTTGTTTCGCTTTCGTCTTTACTTTTCGGTTTGTTCGTTTCGGAAATTTCCGAGACATCGGTTTTTGTTTTTACACTTATGTTTTCTTTCGGGATTTTTGTTATTGCGAGAGGAATAATTAAAAGTACAAGAAATGAAAACAGCGCAAGAATTGAAAAATTTTTCAAAGTATTCACCGTCCGTTTGTTTTTTGTTAACATAACACTTTATTTACAATTGCAAGGCTTGACAAGAGACTTGTGATGTTATACAATAATATGAATTATTTTTTGAATTTATAACCCTGTTTTTCGGAAAGGAAGGGTTTTTTTGGAACAGTTTATTGCTTCTATCGCAAAAGAGGATTTACTCCCCTTATGCGAAGAGTTGAAAAAGCACAGCGAAATTTCTCAGGAATATTTTGAAAGATTTGATGTAAAAAGAGGGCTTCGCAACCGTGACGGCAGCGGAGTTATGGCAGGTCTTACAAAAGTTTGCTCGGTTGAGGGTTATTACATTGAAGACGGCGAAAGAAAGCCTGTCGAAGGTAAATTCTGCTACCGCGGAAGAAATGTTAAAGATATAGTTGACGGTTGCCGTAAAGAAAACCGTTTCGGTTATGAGGAGGTTGCCTGGCTTCTTCTTTTCGGTTCACTTCCCACTAAAGAACAACTTGATAAATTTTGTAAAATTCTTTCATATTGCAGGGAACTTCCGGAAGATTTCATTGAGGATATGATAATGAAAGCCCCGTCGCCCGATATTATGAATAAATTACAGCGCTCGGTACTTGCACTTTATTCCTATGACAGCAATCCCGACGATACTTCGATAGAGAATGTTTTAAGGCAGAGTATTCAGATTATAGCACAGCTTCCCACGATAATGGCGTATGCCTATCAGGTAAAAAGGCGTCACTATTATAAACAGAGTATGTATATTCATCCGATTAAGCCTGAACATTCCACTGCGGAAACCATTCTTTACACAACCCGTGCCGATAATAAATTTACCGATGAAGAAGCAAAACTTCTTGATGTTTGTATGATGCTTCATGCCGATCACGGCGGCGGAAACAATTCGGCGTTTGCCACCCGTGTGCTTTCTTCAAGCGGAACTGATACTTATGCGGCAATTTCCGCAGGTATAGGCGCTCTTAAAGGTCCGAGGCACGGCGGCGCAAATCTTAAGGTTGCCGAAATGATGAGATATCTTAAAGAAGATGTTTCCGATATAACAAACGAATGTCAGGTTGCCGATTTCCTTAAAAAAGTAATAAATAAAGAAGCAGGCGACAGAAGCGGTCTTGTTTACGGTATGGGTCATGCCGTTTATACGCTTTCCGACCCGAGACAGCTTATTTTAAAATCAGAAGCTCAAAAAGTTGCAAAGAAAACGGGCTTTGAAGCTGAATTTAAAGCACTTTGTCTTATAGAAAGTCTGACTCCCGAAATTTTTGCCGCAGAAAAAAAGAACAACAAAAAAATCTGTGCGAATGTTGATTTGTATTCGGGACTTATTTATGAAATGCTCGGTATTCCCATGGATTTATATACACCTCTTTTTGCAGTTGCCCGTGTTGCAGGCTGGTCGGCTCACAGAATGGAGGAACTCATAAGCGGAAACAGAGTTATTCGCCCTGCGTATAAAAATGTAGGCTCTCCGCACAGATATGTTACAATGAATGAAAGAATAGACGGCGGACTCAAAAAAACAGAGTATGTTCCGCTTGATGAAAGATAAAAAGAAAGGCGGTAGTTTTTATGAATAGATTTAAAGGCTTTTCGGAATCCGTAAAATTAAAATTTGTATTGTTCGCTTTTGCGGCTTCGGTTGTTATTTTGCTTCCCGTAAGAGTTTATCAACTTATTGCAATAGTGGAGCCGAAAACGGGATTTTTCTCCGGAAGCGATATTACGGTAGGGCTTATTTATGCACTTGCAATAATTTTCCCTCTTGCTTTTCTTGTTTTTAGTTATGTAAGTAAAGAAGTGCCGTCACCCAAACTTCCCGTCGGCAAAAATGCGCTTTTAAGTGTAAGTTCCGTGCTTATGGCTGTCGGTTTTGCGACGGATATTATTAAAACGGAAAAATCGTTTATTCCGTCTTTCAGTTCGTCTGCCGAGCAGTTTGCGGCTTTACTTAAAATCAATCTTACAAAACGGGGCAGTTTCTTTACCGGGCTTGAATTTATATTTGCAATATTCGCATTTATTTATTTTGTGATTTTCGCAACAAGTCATTTAGGCGGCAAAGCCTCGTATAAAGAGTATAAATTCCTTGCTCTTACCCCTCTTCTCTGGGGTATGTCAAGACTTATAACAAAACTTATTCAGGCTATAAGTTTTGTAAGAGTTTCCGAACTTCTTTTTGAAATATTTATGCTTGTGTTCCTTATGCTCTTCTTTATGACGTTTGCACGTATTTCAACGGGGATTTTTACCGAAGACGGTATGTGGGGAATTTACGGCTACGGTCTTTGCGCCGCACTTTTCGCTGCTCTCATAACCGTTCCGAGACTTGTTATGCTTGTTATCGGAAAAGAGCCCGTAAGCGGAAATGAATTTAATTTCTGCGACCTTTCCTGTCTGATTTTCGTTTTAACTTATATCTTTGCTTCATTCGGTGTCGGTTTTAAAGGCGGTATTAAGGAAAGAAAGAATGTTTCCGAAGTGGAACTTCCCGATGAAACGGAAGTAGTGGAAAAGGAAGAGTACGACAACGATATCGTTTATGATTACAGTGAAGAAGTTAAAAAAGAACCTGTAAAAAACGATGATTACGGTGATGTTTTGGCTGCCATAGACAGCGCTTCACGTAAACCCGACGGTGACGGAGAAGACGGTGATGACGGCGAAATAACCGTTGTTTCGCTTGCAGACAGAAAAAACGGAAAATAATACTTTTGTTGTGAGGTAATTTTAATGTTTTTTAAGAATATGACTGTTGCCGCACAGCAGGTTTTTATACTTTATCTGATAGTTGCGGTCGGCTTTATTGCCGACCGTTTAAGTGTTTTTAAGCAGGAAACGGCAAAAAAGTCAAATGATCTGTTGTTTTATATTATTACGCCTTTCGTAATAGTGCGGTCATTTTTAAATATGGAGTTTTCAAAAGAAACGGCAGGTTCACTTGCGGTTGCTTTCGGCTGTATGTCGCTTACGATTGTTGTCGGTATAGTTCTTGCTTTGCCGTTTTTTAATAAAAACAAAAATTCCGCAGTGTATAAATATGCCGTGAGTTACGGAAATATGGGCTATATGGCACTTCCGCTGTGTGATGCACTTCTCGGAAGCGAAGGCGTTTTTTATTGCTCCGCAGGTGTTGTTGCATTTAATATTATTTCATTTACACACGGCGTATGGCTTATGCAGAAAGACGGAGCCGAAAAGAAAAAGTTTGATTTAAAAAAACTTGTTTTAAACCCGGGTGTAATATCAATGTTAATCGGTCTGCCGATGTTTGTTTACAATATAAAACTTCCGGCTGTCTGTATGTCTGCGGTTGATTTTATTTCCGACCTCAACACCCCTCTTGCAATGCTTTTCCTCGGTACATATATTGCAAACACCGATTTGAAAACGGTGTTTAAAGAAAAATGCAATTATCTTGCCGCTTTTTTAAAACTTGCGGCAATGCCGGTTTGTATGTTCTTTATTTTTAAGGCTTTCGGGCTTTCGGGAACGCTTCTTACGGCATGTATCATTTCCGCTTCCGCACCGAGTGCGAACAATACGGTTATGTTTTCAGCAAAATACGGCAAGGATATAGGCGCCGCTTCAAAAGAAGTTGCATTCTGTTCATTGTTCTCCGTAATTACGATACCCGTTATGATTGCTTTGAGTTATGTGTAATATGAATTTCCCGTTTTCCGATTTACTTCCCGTAGGGGTATGTTCGTTTTCTTTTGTTTCCGACGGTTTGCTTGAGTGCCGTGCAAAAGAAAGACTGCCCCGAAATGCAAAAAGCGTTATCGTATATCTTTTTCCGTATTATCTCGGTGAAGAATACTACCGTAATATCAATATTTCAAAATATGCCGTGCCGGAGGATTACCATAATATTGCGGGAAAGTATCTTGAAAAAGCGGTAACCGAACTGAAAAATACTTTTCCCGATAATGAATTTGTTTCGTTTTGCGATAATTCTCCGATAGACGAAGTAAAAGCCGCCGCCTTGTGCGGACTGGGTGTTTCGGGTGAAAATTCGCTTTTGATAAACGAGACATACGGCAGTTTTGTATTTATCGGTGAAATTGTTACCGATAAAGAATTTAATTATGAAAATAATCAAATTAAACATTGTTTAAAATGCGGACTGTGTAAAAAAGTATGCCCCGGAAAAGCCGTAAACGGCGGTAAAATCGAAAAAGAAAAATGCTTTTCACACTTGACACAGAAAAAAACGGTGAGAGAAAAAGAACTTGATTTTTATATTAAAAAAACGGGTTGTATATGGGGCTGTGACATTTGCCAGGATGTTTGTCCGCTCAATAAAAATATCAAAAAAACTCCGGTTAAAGAGTTTTACGAGAATGCAAAAAGCGTTTATTTACACGGTGACGATATAAAAATGCGTGCATTTGCCTGGAGAAAACAAAGCGTAATCGAAAGAAATCTTTCAATATTATATTGTAATAGTGATAACAATAAAGTATAATAAAATATGAGAGGTGTAAACAATGAAACTTGTTATAGGTATAGTAAACAGCGACGACTCTTCCGCTCTTATTTCCGCAATAACAAAAGCATCGTTCAGAGCGACAAAACTTTCAACATCCGGCGGCTTTTTAAAGACGGGAAATGTTACCGTTCTTATCGGTGTGGAAGATGAAAAACTTGACGAACTCGTAAGCATATTCAAAGAGCATTGTTCACGCCGTACCGAACTTCTTCCTACGGCAACACCGTTTTTGGGTGAGGGTTTTATAACATCAACACCCATAGAAATCACCGTCGGCGGTGCAACGCTTTTTGTTATAGATGTTGATAAATTTATTAAAATATGATTGAATGTAAAAGTGTAAGTGCAGATACTTTGAAAAAGGCGGAAAACCTTTTTTCTGCGGGCAGAGTGCCTCATGCACTGCTTATTGACGGCGGCAGTGAGGAAATGCGGCAAAGTACCGCAAGACTTATTGCGAAAATGACCGTATGTTCCGAAAAAAGTGACGGTTTTTGCGGTGAGTGTTCTTCTTGCAGAAAAGCCGATGAAAATATTCACCCCGATATTATTACGGTTAAAAAGCCCGACGATAAAAAGAATTTCGGAAAGTCACAGGTAAAAGAAATCGTTGACGGCGCATATATTACGCCTAATGAATCCGCTAAAAAGGTTTATATAATAAGTGAAATGCAGAATATGACGGAGGAAAGTCAGAATGTTCTTTTGAAAATTTTGGAAGAGCCTCCCGAATACACTTCGTTTATTGTTACATCGGATACACGAAATTCACTTATAGGAACGATTCTTTCAAGGGTAACACGGTTTACCCTCGGTGAAATACCGCCGGAGGATTATTCCGAAAAAGCGGTTGAAGTAACCGGAAAGATTTTGGAAGCGATGTTTTCACGCTATGAATTTGACATTGTTTCGGCGAGCGCACCGCTTGACGGCAACAAAACTCTTACTTCGGAAGTTTTGCCGCTTCTCGTAATCTGCTTTCGTGATGCTCTTTGTGCAATGTACGGCGGTGAATGTATCGTTTCTTCGCTCAAAGGTGTAACGGAAAAACTCGGCTCATATTTTGAGCCTGAAAAACTTTTATATCTTTACGAGAGTGTAAACGCACTTTGTAAAACATTGGAAAATAATCCTAATTACGCCTTGCTTTCGGCTGTTTTATGCACAAAGCTCAAGGTGTCGGAATAAAAGAATTGGAGAATTGTTATGGCTGAAATAGTCGGCATAAGATTTAAAGAAGTGGGCAAAATTTATTATTTTGACCCGGAATCAAAGATTTTGAAAAAAGGCGAAAAAGTTATCGTTGAAACTTCACGCGGGATAGAATGCGGTGAAGTGGCGCAGGGTAATACTACTGTTCCCGAAGAGGAAATACAGCATCCTTTAAAGCCCATTATAAGAAAAGCGACAAAAGAGGATATCAAAACCGCCGAAAAGAACAGAGAAAAAGAAAAAGAAGCGTTTGAAACCTGCGAGAAAAAAGTTCTTGAACTCGGTCTTGATATGAAACTCGTTGAAGTGGAATGTACATTCGACGGAAGTAAAATGCTGTTTTATTTCACATCCGATAACAGAGTTGATTTCAGAGAACTCGTAAAAATACTTGCTTCGCACTTTCATACCAGAATAGAAATGCGCCAGATAGGTGTTCGTGACGAATCAAAAATGCTCGGAGGCTTCGGTATATGCGGCAGACCGTTCTGCTGTTCCTTATTCCTCGGTGATTTTCACCCGGTTTCAATAAAAATGGCAAAAGAGCAGGGGCTTTCCCTCAATCCCGGTAAAATAAGCGGAACGTGCGGAAGACTTATGTGCTGTCTTAAATACGAAGAAGCATCATACGAGCACCTTTACAGAGTTACGCCAAAAGTCGGTGCGGTGGTTTCCACCAAAGAGGGCAACGGAACAGTTGTTGAAAACAATATTCTTACCGGTATGCTCAAAATTATTCTTGACCGACGTCCGGAAGCGGCTCCCGTAACATACAACCGTCATAATGTTAAACTTATAAGGGATGCAAAGCCTGATTTTGACAAAGAAAAGGCAGATTAACGGAAAATTTATTTTGTAAAGCAAAAAATTTTTGTTTGCTATTGAATTTTTAATTTTATATGTTACAATAAAGCAAAATAAAGATGTTAAGGAGGTCAGGAAAATGGCTTTTAAGATTACAGATGCTTGCATCTCTTGCGGTGCTTGCGCAGCTGAATGCCCCGTTGAGGCAATTTCAGAGGGAGATGGTCAGTTCGTTATTGATGCTGATACCTGCATTGAATGCGGTGCTTGCGCTTCTACTTGCCCTGTAGAGGCTCCTGTTCAGGACTGATTAACAACGATAATAAAAACCGTGACGGAATTAGGTTTTCGTCACGGTTTTTTGTGGTTGGGAACATATAGTCACTTGGTGACATACGGAACAACATGTAAAAAAGTTTATAATAACCTGTAAACCCCGAATTTATCAAATTCAAGATTTATTACAGACACATATTCGCTCGGAGAATATTTTGTTTGCGGTTTAACGAGTGCTATTGTCAGATTGTTATTTTCTTTTCTTATTATTTCGGCAGTTACCACTTCTTTCGGGAAATAATAATTGTTGTACGGGTGAAAAACATCAAGATAATCGAATTTTTCCGCAAGAGCATTATACAATGACTTTTTTATAATGTTGCCATTTTCCAATTCGCACAACCTTTTATCTTTTATCATTCCAAAAATCGATACACAATCTTTAACATCAATATCCGAACTGTCAAAAATATTTGTTATTGCATTTTGAGTGTACTTATCGTTATCAGTTAATATTTCGATTTTTACATACTTTCGTTTTATAATCATAGATATGCAACCCCAATAAAAAATGCGTAGCCGAAGCTACGCACGAAAAATACAAAGCTCCGTTTGTTGCAACACAAATTACTTACCGACAACGAGTATGCGGAGTAAGAGCCTGTACTTTTACCGAGGCAAAAATACACACTCCTTGTCAATATTTCATTTGTGTTGCAGAACATATTATATCCTATAGAAAAAATTTTTTCAATATATATATTTATTGTTTTCTTTTCTTGCAGGATAAAATAAAAAATGCGTAGCCGAAGCTACGCACGAAAAATACATTGCTCCGATTGTTGCGACACAACTTTCGTCCGTAAAACAAGGTATGCGAAAGCAGAGCATGTACTTTTACCGGGGTAAAAATACACAACTTGTTTTATGAACATATTCAGTTGTGTCGCAAATTCATTATAACTTATGAAAAAGTAATTTTCAATAAAAAATTATTTTTTAATTTTATTTTACTTAAAAACTTTTTAAAATATTCAAATTTTTGTTTTATTTTGATGTACAATATGATATAATCAAAAAATAATGGATTACTATGGGCGCATAAACTTTGCTTATGCTTGTGAATCCCGATATTTATGCGAAAGAAGGGAAAGTTACGGCAATTAAAAAGTTACTTGACATTACCGATTTTTCACGTGAAGAACTTCGTGAACTTCTTAATCTTGTTGCATTTATCCGTGACAATCAGGAGCCGTATAAAAAAGAATGTGAGGGCAGAACTGTGGTAACCGCTTTTTTTGACGGTGACCGCAACAGCGAACTTGCGTTTAAAACAGCCGCTGTGCGAATGGGCGGCACAACTTTCGATTTTGTTCATAAAGAGGGCGAAAGCCTTAAAGACGAGGTTATGACAATATCATCAACGGGTGATGTGCTTGTTTTAAATCATCCGAAAAAAGGTGCGGCAAGGGCGGCGGCGCTTTATTCACGTATACCGGTAATAAATGCGGGTGACGGAAAAAGAGCGTTTCCCGTTAAAACGATATCGGATTTTGCTTCCGTATGGTCGTACAAAAAGCATATTTCAAATATGAAAATCGGCTTTTTGGGCGATTTTTCGGAAAATGCTCTTGTAAGGGGATTACTTCAGTGCCTTAATCTTTACAACGGCAACGAGTTTTATTTTATCTCTGTAAACGGTGAGCCCGTATCAGACGATTATGTAAATATTATGGACAGACGGGAAAAGCCGTTTACGGTATATGATAATCTTTATGATATTCTCCCCGAACTTGATGTGCTTTATATGACGGAAGTTAAAAAAAGTTCGTTTAAAACTCCTATAATGTATGAAGCAAGAAAGCATAATTTTGTGCTTGACGAAAGGCTTCTTATGACGGCAAAGCCGGAACTTATCGTGCTTCACAATATGCCGAGGGGCGAGGAACTTGATATTTCCTGCGATGAAGACGAAAGAATTAAATGTTTCGACCAGATGAACAATCTTGTTTTTTCGTCAATGGCATCAATTCTTAAAACCATTACAAACAGAACGGGCAGACTTATTAAACCTGATTTTGAAGAAAGTACGCATGATTTTCACTGCGGTTGTGACGATTGCATAACATCTTCGGAAAAATATCTTCCTGATTTGTTTTACGAACTTAAAGACGGAACGCTTGTATGTAAATACTGCGGTCACAGATTTAAAAAGACGGAAGAAACAGAATGAAGATTTTAATTATAAAAGGATATGCCCGAGAAAACGGATATACAAAAAAACTGACGGAAAGTTTTGTTTCATGTTTTAATAATGCCGAAGTTATGCTTTTTGATACATTTGCCGAAAAGTTTGCGTTTTGTGACGGCTGTAATTTTTGCGAAGAAAACGAAAAATGCAAATATGACGATTTAGACGGTTTCAGAGAAAAGTTTGAGAATGCAGATGTTGTTGTATTCGCTTCACCTTTATATAACGGCTTTTTCTCTGCTCCATTAAAAGCACTTTCAGACAGAATGCAGGTTTATTATTCATATTTTTATAAGCATAATAAAAATGCACTTGTTAAAAAAACACGAAAAGCGGTACTTATTTCTTCTTCCGGCAGAGACGGGAAAACGGGGTTTTCCGATATGGAAAAGAATTTAAAGTATATTTGTTCCGTTACAAATCAAAAATACATAGGCGGTGCTTATATCCCGTATACAGACACAGCCCCGGATACGGAAAAAGCCCTCGAAAGTGTAAAAGAATTATTTATGAAAGGCGAATTTATATGAAAAACCGTGTCGGTAAAAAAACCGAATATATTATTGCCGCAATAGTTTTACTTGCGGCGTTATCGGTTGCGGTTTTTTCTGCCGTTACGGTTTCCGATGACGAATTCAGATTTGATACGCCGACATATATAAGTTTAAATAAAACCGTTTCGGGAAAAATCGAAAGCGACGACGATTATGAAGCGTATATGTTTGAAACCGCGAAAAACGGTGTTGTAAATATAAGTCTTGAACACGAAAGTGTAGCCGATGCCCTTAAAGCAGGCTGGAAAGTTACGCTGTATTCGGTTAAAGAAAAAGACGGTGAAAGAACTTATGAAGAAGTATCGTTTTTTGATTCGCTGTGGTCGGATATTGTTTCATCCTGGGGTGAAATAGGCGTAAAACCGGGTGTATACTGTATTCTTGTTGAGCCGGGCGAATACTTTTTCTCAAAGCAGTTTGATTTGACGTTGAGATTTACCGCTACCGAGCATTACGAAAAAGAGTTTAACGATATAAAAGAAAATGCCGATTTTATTGCGGCAGACGAACTTATATACGGTTCTTCTTCTCAAAAAACACAGGGAACCGATACGGATTATTATAAATTAACTCTTTTTGAAGACGGATATATTGACCTTGAATTTACGCACGATGATTTATCCCTCCCGACCGTAAGCTGGATAATTTCCGTGGAAAACGAAAACGGTGCGGGGATATGTGATTTTTCATCAAAATTGAGTGATACTTCTCTTTCAAGCGGTAATCTTTTCCTTAAGAAAGGTAATTATTTTGTAAAAGTCGAGTCACAAACTCCGTACGGACTTACCTATTCGCTTAAATATACGGCAGGCGAAAGTTATGACGGCGATTTTGAAGTGAATGATACACCCGAAGAAGCACTGATACTCAATGAAAATTCCGTATTAAAAGGCAATCTTTCACCGAAAACACTCGGTCTTGACAAAGACTATTACAAAATTACTTTAACAAAAGCGGGATTTATTGACATCACATTTTCACACAGTGATTTGGGTGACGAAAAACCCGGCTTCAATATTCGTCTTTTGAAAAAAGACGGTGACGGCAGTTATTATGAAATCGTTAAAAAAATTTCAAAACGCAACGAAACTCAAACGGTAATAAACGGTGTCGGACTTGATGCGGGTGAATATTTTATTCTTATCGACGGCGACTCTTTAACATATACGAATGACGGATATAAGATTAAATATTCGTTTACGGAAAATGAATTTTATGAAAAAGAGCCTAATAATGTTACGGTAAGAGCAAACGAAATATCTCTTAATACGGTTTATTACGGTAAACTTATTACGAAAGATGTAGAGTTTGATAACGATTATTATAAATTCACGGTAGACAGACCCTGTAATATTTGCGTTCAGCTTGACCACGAAAAATGCGGAGACAGTTCCGTCGCATGGAGCGTGAGCATTTCCGATGAGGATGACGATAATATTGCAACCGCAATGTCTTCAAAAGACGAAAGTGCCGTAAATACCGGTATAGTCGAACTTCCGTTTGCCGGAACTTATTATATCCATATTGAAACAGGTATGGTAGAATCGGAAGATAATTACAGTTTTAAGGTTATAGCGTAAAACAATATTAAAATATATTCGGGAGGTGTTTTGCCGTGAAAAAAGCAGTTTGCGGACTTATGTCTTTTTGTCTTATTTTTCTTTCATCGTGTTCATATAATGTTAAAAACGGCAAAACAAATATAGTTGCCTCCTTTTATCCCGTATATATTTTTACCATGAATTTGATTGACGGTTTGGAAAATGTGTCGCTTTCGTGTATGGCACAGCAGAATGTCGGCTGTCTTCACGATTACCGTCTTGAAGCGAAAGATGCAAAACTTATTGCAGACGGCGATATTTTTGTAATAAACGGCGCAGGTATGGAAGAATTTCTTGAAGATGTATATAAAAACGCCGAAAATCTTTTTGTAATAAATTCTTCGGAAGATATAGAACTTTTGAGTGAAGAGGAACACGAAGACGGGGAAGAACACGGTAATGAAGATGAACACGAACATCATCACGGCGCCAATTCTCATATCTGGATGTCCGTTGACAATGCGATAAAGCAGGTGGAAAATATTGCAGACGGACTTTGTGAAAAACTTCCCGAATATAAAGACAGGATTATTTCCAATGAGAATTTATATACCGCAAGACTCAATATGCTTAAAGCGGAACTTTTAAGAGAGAGTTTTCCTTTAAAAGATATGCCCGTTATTACTTTTCACGAGGCGTATGATTATATGGCAGAGGAACTGTCGCTTAATATAGTCGCTTCAATAGAAAGTGACGAGGGCGGTGAGCCGTCTGCAAAAGGTCTTGCCGAACTTACCGATTTAATAAATAAGGAAAATGTCAAAGCGCTGTTTACAGAGCCGTATTACAAAGGTACCGCCGCAGATATCCTCGCAAATGAAACGGGTGCGGGCGTGTTTATATTAAATCCCGTAACTCACGGCGAAAAAACTCTTACGGCGTATGAAGATATTATGAGAGAAAACATTAAAACATTGAAAAAGGCGGTGGGGGCTTAATGGCAGTATTAAACGGTTGCGGTCTTTGCAGAATAAGCGTTAAAGACATTTTCGTAAAAAAAGGCAGTGATGTGCTGTTATCAGATGTGTCGTTTGACCTTCACTGCGGTGAACTTACGGCGCTTATCGGTGTAAACGGTGCCGGGAAAACAACGCTTTTAAAAGCCGTACTCGGTGAAATCAGGCACGAGGGAACGGTTACATACGAGTCGCACGACGGCGACAAAATAGAAAAAATCACAATAGGCTATGTTCCTCAACATTTGGATTTTGACCGTTTCGCTCCCGTGAGTGTAGAGGATTTTCTGCTTATCGGAAGAACCTCTTCACCGGTCTGCTTCGTAAGAGGAAAAAAGCATAAAAAAGAAATTGACGAAGCACTTAACAATGTCGGTTGCCTTGATATAAAAAACCGTAAACTCGGTGAACTTTCCGGCGGAGAAATTCAAAGAGTAATGCTTGCAAACGCTCTTTATCCGCTGCCCGAACTGCTTATTCTTGACGAGCCTGTTTCCGGTGTGGATAAAAAAGGCAGTGAAAAGTTTTACGAGGTTATAGACGGTTTGAGAAAAAATTATCACATGGCTGTTGCTATGGTAACTCACGACCTCGGAATTGTTGAAAAATATGCCGATGATGTTGTTCTTATAAATAAAACCGTTCTTAAAAACGGAAGTGCCGAGGAAGTTTTTAAATCCGAAGAATTTAAAAAGAACTTCTATTTCGGTTCGTGAGGAATTAAATATGAATGTAATTTATAATTTATTTTCATTTTTGCCCTTTCCGTGGGCGGATTACAAATTTATGGTTAACGCCTTTGCGGCGGTAATTCTTATAGCTCCGCTTATGGGTGTTCTCGGAACAATGGCGGTGAATAATAAAATGGCGTTTTTCTCGGACGCCCTCGGTCACAGTGCATTAACGGGTGTCGCACTCGGAGTTTTACTCGGTGTAAAAAACGAGATGATTTCACTTGTGTTTTT
>JAZUHA010000300.1:0-10000 GCA_045641485.1 Acutalibacteraceae bacterium | reverse complement strand
CATATGCCTTTTTAAACTGCAAGGGTATAAAATCCGTAACTTTCCCCGACGGGTTAAAAACTATAGGTGCTTATGCCTTTTCCGGTTGTAAAAATATTTCACAGGCAGTAATACCCGATTCGGTATCAAGTATAGGCAACGACTGTTTCCACAGTAATACCGTTCTGTATTGCGGCTGTCAGTCACGCTATGCCGGCACATATAACACATTCCATAATTTTTCAACCGAATGGACAGTGGAAGTCCCCCCAACCTGCACAGAAACGGGAATAAAATCTCACCGCTGTATTGATTGCGGTCAAAAAACCGATATTACGGAAATCGGGGCAACCGGTCATAAACTTGACACCGAGTGGACAGTAGATAAAAAAGCCACAGCAAAAGCCGCCGGCAGTAAATCTCACCACTGCACGGTGTGCGGTGCAAAATTAAATGTTACCGCCATTCCGAGGCTTGTTCCGGGCACCGTAAAACTTAAAAAAGTAACAAACGATTTAAAAGGTGTAAAAATAACCTGGAGTGCCGTAAGCGGTGCCGATAACTATATTGTTTACAGAAAATCGGGTTCAAGCGGATATAAAACCGTTAAAACCGTTTCGGGCAGTTCAACCTCTTATGTTGATACCACAGCAAAAAGCGGAACAAAATATACATACACCGTAAGAGCAAAAAATGTAAGCGGTTCGGGAAGCTACAACAAAACCGGCTTATCAATATACTATATTGCCGTACCCAAAACAATTAAGGCAAAGAATGTAGCTGCCGGTGTAAAAGTCAGCTGGAGCAAGGTTACCGGTGCAAAAGGTTACGAAGTACTCAGGAAAAACTCCTCCGGCAAATGGACTAAGGTTGCCACAATTAAAAAGCAGTCAACGGTAAGTTATACAGATACAAAGGCAAGTAACGGTGCTTATTATTACTATACAGTTGTTCCCTACAACGGAAAAACAAAATCCGCAGAAAAACTTTCTTCAAAAATAATGTTTTTATCATCACCTGAAATAAAAACCATAAAAAGCACCGCAAACGGAATATACCTTAAATGGACAAAAAATACCAAAGCAAGCTACTACAAAATTTACAGAAAAACAGGCAGCGGAAGTTACTCTTATATAGGATATACATATTATACCGACTGCTATGATACAGGTGTAAGAGGTAAAAAATATACTTATTATGTTCAGGCATATTACAACGGATATGAAAGTTCACATAAAAATTCAAAATCCTGCACCGATAGGTACTGATAATGAACACTCTTTCCGGCAGAATTTGATATAAATAATAATAACTGCCGATATATTACCACCGTAACACGGCAGGTTACGGGAAAATAACACAATACACCGAGCCTTGCGGTATCACAACAACACCGCAAGGCTCGGATTTTACTTTTAAAAAACAACTATACTTTAAATTTTCATGGAAAAACGGAAATATTCTGTAAATTTATCATGGAAAAGCGGAAATATTTTGTGATTTTTTCGCGAAAAAAAGGAAAAATCTCTTGATTTTTTCGAGGAAAAGCGGCATAATACAGAAAAAGGCGTTTTTCGAGGTGCTTTTATGCTTGAAAGAAAAATTTATAAACAAATAGAACAATTTTATAAAAACAACCCGCATAAGGCATTGATGATAACAGGTGCCAGACAGGTCGGTAAATCTTATATTATTGAAAAATATGCCGAAGAGCATTACAAACATTTTATTAAACTTGATTTTATTGAGCACCCCGAGTATATTTCCGCTTTTACAAATACCGCCGGTTCCGATGATATTCTTCTCAGGCTTTCCGCTATGTTCGGCAAAGATATGGTTCCCGGCGAAACAATGATATTTTTTGATGAGGTTCAGGAATGCCGTGAGCTTATTGCACAGATAAAATATCTTGTCAGTGACGGAACATACTCATATATATTAAGCGGCTCACTGCTCGGTACCGTTTTTTCTGAAATCCGTTCCGTTCCCGTGGGCTATATGGATATTATCCGTATGTATCCTTTAGACTTTGAAGAATTTGCAAAAGCAAACGGCGTAGGTGAAAATGTTATATCCGCACTCAAAAACGCTTTTGAAAAATGCACTGCCGTTGATGACTTTTTACACGAACGGTTAATGTCGCTTTTCAATTTATATATGATTGTCGGCGGTATGCCCGCCGCCGTAAACGCCTATTTAGATACAAAGAACCTGAGTACCGTCGCAAATGAACAGTTATCTGTTTCGGAAATGTATAAGCGGGATATTTCTAAATATGACAAAGATGAAAAACTGTATATAAGCGAAATATTCGATTTGATTCCAAGTGAACTTAATGCAAAAAACAAAAGATTTATTCTGAAAAACCTGAATGAAAACGCTAAATTTTCAAAATACAACAACAGTTTTATATGGTTAAAAAACGCCGGCGTTGCATTGCCTTGTCATATTGCAGATGAACCGAAAACACCCCTTTTGCTTTCCAAGTCCTCTAATCTTTTCAAGTTGTTTTTGTGCGATGTGGGACTTTTAGCAGCACAGTACGCCTCCGGAATTCAAATGAAAATATTAAACCGGGAAACCTCTGTAAATTTCGGTTCGATATACGAAAATTTTGCGGCGCAGGAACTTACGGCACACGGCTATCCTCTGTATTTTTATAACAGCAAAAAATTCGGAGAACTTGATTTTCTTATTGAAGAAGACGGCAATATCCTCCCGATAGAAATAAAATCAGGCAAGGATTATTACCGTCATAATGCTATGAATAATATTCTGAATTGTAAGGAATATGACATTCCGAAAGGTTTGGTATTTTGCGGAGGAAATGTCGAGGTTAAGGAAAATATTATATACTATCCGATTTATATGCTGATGTTTCTTAAAAAAAGCACAACACCGGAGCCGATAATTTACGACTCCGATTTCAGCGATATAAACAATCTTTTGTAATTACTCAAAATCTTCCCAATTATAATTATGCAACTGCCCTTTATTCTGAAGTTCCGGGTAATTCATTTGCCTGAGTGCTTCATATACACCTATGGCGACGGAATTTGAAAGATTAAGGCTTCGTGCATCGTTTATCATAGGTATTCTTACACAGTCTTCCGGGTGCTTTAAAAGAAGTTCCTCCGGAAGACCTTTTGTTTCTTTGCCGAAAACAAGAAAAGATTTATCGGTATAAACCGCATCGGAATGTGTTTTTCTTCCCTTTGTGGTAAAATAGAAAAATTTTCCGTCTTTATTTTTCTCAAAAAAATCATCAAGATTTTCATAATATGTCAAATCAAGCAGATACCAGTAATCAAGCCCCGCTCTTTTAAGTTTTTTATCGTCAATGGTAAAACCCATAGGTTTTACTATGTGCAGTCTTGCACCGGTTGCGGCACAGGTTCTTGCTATATTCCCCGTATTCTGCGGTATTTCCGGTTCTACCAGAACTATGTTTAACTCACTCATTTATTTTTCTCCGTATATTCCTTTTTTTATAATATAACACTTTCCCGAAAAAATTTCAATTAAGATGATTATTTTATTTATTACGGGACAGAATAATACAAAACAAAGGAGGTTTTTTTATGAGTAAAATGACAACAAATGTAATGAAATACGGCGGTGTAGCTATGGGTATGGGCGCCGCCGCTATGATGGCGGTAGGTGTAAAAAGTCTTACAAGCCCGAAACACAAAATGAAAAAGGTAATTAAAAAATCGGCAAAAACCGCCGAGGGACTTATCAACGGAATTTCCGGTATGATGAAATAAGATGAATTATATGAAAAGATTTTTACCTTTTATCCTTATAATTTCTTTAACAACCGCTTTTTGTTCGTGTTCAAAAAAACAGATTGAAGAACAAAAAATGCAGACAACGGCAACAGACACAACCGCCGCCCTTTCCGAAACGCCGGAGCCGACGGGCATTATTACAAAAAACGAAACTGCGAAATCGGAAACAAAAACAGAAAAGCCGAAAAGGCTTTACGGCAAAAATACAAATACGGACAAAACATTTACGGGGCTTGAGCCTTTGCCGACGGTAACCTTTAATTTCAAAAGCGAAAGTACACTTTCAAATGAAGAGTATAACCACTCTTTCGGAGTATCGAAAGACGGCAAGCCGCACGACATTTCGGTAAACAATCAGAAGTTTTACGAAAAATACGGCGGTATGTGTCTTGATACGTCCGGCGAAAAGGTGATTTATCTCACCTTTGACTGCGGTTATGAAAACGGCGTAACGCCGAAAATTCTTGATACTCTAAAAGCGAAAAAAGTTCCGGCGGCGTTTTTCGTTACAATGGACTATTTAAAAAGCGCTCCCGAAATTGCCGCAAGAATGATAAAAGAAGGGCATACAATAGGCAATCACTCGGACACTCACGCAAACTTTTCCAAAATCAGCCGTGAACAAATGGTAAAAGAAGTGGAAAATGTTGAAAATTATCTGCGCACAAAATTCGGATATTCTTCTTCCTATTTCCGTTTTCCGGAGGGCGCCTGCTCCGAAAATTCTCTTGAACTCGTTCAAAGCATCGGCTACACTTCGGTATTCTGGTCTTCGGCTTATGCCGATTGGGACACATCTGTAATAAAAGGAGCAGATTACGCTTTCGACACCGTAGCCTCACGCCTGCACCCCGGCTGTATTCTGCTTTTACACGCCGTTTCACAGGATAATGCGGATGCACTCGGCAGAATTATAGATTATGCACGTGAAAACGGGTATACTTTTAAAGAATTGCCGTAAGAGGACTTTGCATCAGTGTGGAGTTTCGGGGCTTTGATTATTTATTCAATATTCATTAAAATGTCCATCTTCCACCAAAACGCAAAGCATCACGGTGAAGGATGGATAAAAAAACCGATTTATTATTCTGATTTAAAAGAACAATAAACCGGTTTTTATTTTAACTGTTTTTTATTCAAAAGATAAATATGAAACTATAAACTTTATTTCACAACTTCTGAAAAACTGAAATCTGAAAACTGAAAACTAAATCCAATCAATACGGAATATCAACAGCCATGCAAAGAATTGATCTTGCATCGTCTGCGGAAATTATGCCGTCTTCGTCAATATCGCCTACAAAAATCTGATCCTCTGTGGGCTCAACCAAATCTGCGGAAATCTTAAGAGCAAGTCTTGCATCTGCTATAGTAACCGCCGTGCTCATATTAACATCACCGAGAAGAAGGTCGGGGCTTGAATTTTTGGTCTGTCTTGTATAGGTATTGAAAAGACTGAATTGAGAATGGTTTTCAAGGTCGGAAGTTACAGTCTGCTGTTTATCCGATGTAAGAAGCCACATAACAAGCTCTGTTGTTCCGTTCTGAGTATTGTAAGCAGAATGCTGAAGATTTTTAATAAACCAAGTCTGCTCGGGGAACATACAGGTGGAGGAATCTATTCTCTGATCCCATGAAATGTGATTATGCTCGTCTTTAATTTCCTGTTTGTGAACTGCGCCCCAATCGTCGAATGCCTGAAGATATTTTGCACAAACAGCGCCGCCGCTTGCATATTTTGTATCTATGAGAGTATCGCTTGTGGGATATGTTTCGTTAACGGGGAAAAGTTGACCGTTATATCCGCAAACTATACCGAATTTCATACCGTCTTCTTCGCAGGATTCTATAATTGATTTTGCGTTTTTCTGCATTGCATTATATGCATCGATTTTTGCTTCAAAATCGGGATCAACAGAAGAATCGGGATACATAAAGTCTTTTGCATTATCGTAATAATCCACGGGAACAAGAGACCAGAGTCCGGGCATACCCTTTACCTGAGGATCTATTATATCGCTGTATATTCGAGGAAGCATTTTCTGAAGAATATAGTTGAATTTTCCGAAATACTCGTGTGAAAGACCTTCATAAGAAGCTATGAAAGATGTGATATATGCGGCAAAGTGAGTTGTGAAACTGCCGTTTGCAAGCATTACAAGATAGTTTTCAACAGCGAAGATATCAAGTTCGATATCGCCCGTGAAAAGTGAACCCATAATACTTGTGCCCTGCCATGCGGGAGAAGCGAAAACAAGATTGTTTATTGATGTTCCGCCGTAAGCGTTCATATAAGCGAGCATAACATTTGAGCCCTGACCTACCGCAACAACATTAACTTTGTCTGCACCTGTCTCACTCTTAACCTGCTCAATATATGCATCAAGGTCGTCTGCACAGTCTATGGGGCTTCTGCGCCAGTCGTAACCGAAAGCGTAAACATTTTCGTCACCGAATTTTTCGCCGTATTCAACGCCGAATACAGAGAAGATTTTTTCTCTTTCCTCTTTCTGCGCTTTAATATCTTCTTTTTCAACGGCATCTACGGGGTAATTTGACATAGAGCAGTTGGGAGATTTATCCTCTGCATTGTCGTATTTGGGGGTTCCGTCGGGATTGTATGCAATAGGATCGATATAACTTGAAAATACCGGAAGAACGAAACTGCAAAATACCTGCCAGTTGTCGTAAAGCACACCGTATGCGGTAAATCCCGCTGCAACGGCGGCAACAAGTTTTGTCGTAAATTCTTTTGTGTCCGCATCCGTAAGCGGGAAAAGCTGTTTTTCTGCCGAAGTATCCTTATCGCTTACAAGGGGAGTCCAACCGAGGTCGTTAACAACGATAAGCGGAACTGCGTCGGCTGCAGAAACAGGCGCAATAAAACTTACCGAAATAAGCACTGCGGCAAGAACTATGCTCATAACCTTTTTGAACATTTTCATAATAATCCTCCTAAAATATACTGAAAAGTATATAAATCCATTTATACAACAATAATTCTATCATAACTTTACGCTAATTGCAATAGAAAGAAAGAAATAAATACTTCTTGTTTTAATTTTTTTATAAAATATCCGTTAAACTCACTTCACCGTAAAACAGGTTTTTACATTCTCCGCTTTCTGTTTTAACCGTCAGGGAAAAATCTCTGCCGATTTTTTCCGCCGTGCCTGTAAAGGTTTCGTCATTTTCTTTGAATTCCACCGTTTTTCCGAGAACGAAACAGCGGTTTTTATATTCTTCGTAAACTTCATCACCAGAAAAATTTTCATAAAGAGCAAAAAAGCAATTTAAAAATTCTGCGGCAACTTTATTTTTTGAAATAAGTTTTTCTTCCGTAAAAACCGCACCTGCCGTGTTTTTTATACTTTCGGGAAATCCGTTTTCGGGTTCAAACAGATTTATTCCCACACCTACGACAACACATTCCGGTCTTTCACCGCCCGTAAAAACCGATTCGCAAAGTATTCCGCAGACCTTTTTGTTATCGCCGTTAAAAATATCGTTTACCCATTTGATTTTCAAGCGGGAACTCCCGCATTTTTCAAGCGCACGGCAGACGGCAACCGCAGTAAGCGGCGTAAGAGATGTAATATTCTTTACGGAAAAATCGGGTTTTATGACAAGGCTCATATAAATCCCCGTTTCTTCGGGAGAGAAAAAACTCCTGCCGAGCCTTCCCCTGCCCTCTGTCTGTTCTTCCGCACAAAGAAATGTATTTTCCGAATATTTTCCGTTTAAAAACGACATTTTCAAACACTCATTTGTCGATGTTGCTTTTTTCTGCGTAATTACAGTGATATCTTTTATTTTTTCTCTGAGATTTTCTCTGATTTTCCGCTCCGAAAGATTTTCCATAGCGTTCCTCTTTTGAATCAAATTCTTTTGAATTAAAGTTTAACATATTCGTCAAAACTTCGCAAGTTTTATACTTTTTTCCCGAACACATCTTGTTAATTTGCATATAATATAGTATTATACTGATT
Organism: Acutalibacteraceae bacterium; assembly: GCA_045641485.1. Taxonomy (GTDB): domain Bacteria; phylum Bacillota; class Clostridia; order Oscillospirales; family Acutalibacteraceae; genus DTU089. Next base: position 2,241 of record JAZUHA010000300.1, on the reverse strand, counting down.
TATGAAGGAGTGACTGTATGAAAATTCGTGATACATTAACCGAAAAAGTAATTCCCGGCTTTACTTCGTGCGGAATAATATTTTCATGCACACTCGCCGCCTGCGTTTGTTTGGGACTTAATATCCGTTTTTCTTTATTCGGTTCTGTAATATGCTCGTTTCTTTCAATCCCGTTAAATAAACAGATTCTCGCTCCCGACGGGTTTTTACTTGTACCGGCGGTTCTTGTGCTTGCCGTAACCGGTACAACCGGTCTTGCTCTTTCAATTCTTTTGGGATATTTACTTTTTATTTTATTAAAATCAATTTTCAAAGACTTCAGTCTGCCGTGCTTTACGGCGGCAGGCGGTGCTTTGGGACTTGCATTTTGCGTAACCGCACTTTTCACAACTCTTTATTTCGGAATAGGCGCAACAGGAAAAACAACCTGGGAAATACTTAAAAATTACCGTTATCTCGGCTTTCATCCCAACTGGAGGGGCGTATTTTACGGAACGGTCACGCTTTTTGCAATGATAACATACCCGTTTAAATTCAAAAAACTTTCAAAATATCTGCCGAAAGAAGTTTTCTCCGTAGGTATTCCGTTTCTTCTTAATCTTTGGCTCAATCCCGACGGAAACACTACCCCGATACTTGAAGTCGGCGCTCTTGCGGATTTTAAAGACGAACTTACTTCAAAATCGCTTTTCCCGTTATCGGATATATCCGAAGTTTTATCTTCTTCAAATATTTATTATATTATTACGGGTGCCGTCTGCTTTTCACTGCTTCTTTTTGCATACGGCAACAACAATAAAAGAGAGACCGTCACAAAAGGCGTTGCCGGCACTCTTTGCAGTCTTGTGAGCGGCTTACCCGTACGGTCATTTGAAATCATAAATTATTCTGTTTTAAGTGCGGTAATATCCGCCGCAACCTGTATTTTAATTATTATTTTCTGCCCTGCACTTATTTCCCGTATTCCCGTTCATTCACTCGCCGTTGTGTTCATAGTCGGCTCGTGGCAGAATGTTCCGTTTAAAAAAGTTGCACAAACATTCAAATCAAAAAGCATTTTGCAAATTGCTTCCGTTTTTATTATTTTCCTTTCGTTTTTCTTCCTCCAACCCGTATACGGCTTTCTCGTTTGCGTTTTACTTTCACTTTTTATTAAGGAGGAAAGAAAATGAAAGACAAAAAGAAACTTGCAAGACAAATAGCAACCTGGGTTATGACTTTTGTTATGACATCGGTTTTTCTTCTTGATATAATGACTCTTGTCCTTTGCAATAAATATGAAAAAAACTATACTTTTAAAACAGAGGATTTTTCATATTCCGACGGCGACGACCGTATTCATTTTCTTAATACGGCAAACTCCGATTGTATGCTTATTGAAAGCAACGGTCACTTTGCGCTTATAGATTCGGGAGAGGGAAACAGCAATCCCCGAAAAAAGACGGAGTACCACGGTTTTCGTGATGAAGTTATCGGCTACCTTAAAAAAGTCGCAACAAAAGAAGACGGAAAAGTTCACCTTGACTTTATTCTCGGTACTCACTACCATTACGACCATGTGGGAAACTTTGAGGATATCATAAAAAACGACGATATCGTAATAGGCAGAGCATATTTTAAAAAATTCGACAAATCCGTAGGAACTTCGCTTGAAAGCGAGGATTGGGGAAACGAAGAAACTTATAATAAAATCATTTCCGCAGTTAAAGAAAAGAAAATTTTGCTTATACAAAATCTGCCCGGTTGGCAGTTCACATTCGGTGACTTTAAAATAAAATTCTTTAACAATGCGACACCAACACAACTTAAAGGCAACGGCGAAAACGCCTCGAGCGTAGGCGTTAAAATCACAAAAGGCGAAAGAAGCGCTTTCCTTGCCGCCGATTTTACACACGACACGGGACTTGAAAAATTGTTCGGTGATAAAATCGGGGAAATTGATTTACTGAAAATCGGGCATCACGGGTATTTCGGTTCAAGTTCGCAAGGCTTTTTAAAGAAACTGAAACCGAAAATCGCAATAGTAACAAACTACCTCGGCAAAGTTTACCCGAATGTTAAGTGGAATCTAACCGTTACGGCAAAAGTTCCGATTTATTCCTGCGCAAACAGAAACGGGATAATTGCAACATTCACCGATGACGATAAAATAATTTTATCCGAAAATATTATGTAAAAAATCCGGTGTTTTTATTGGAAAATATAAATAAAAAACGGTTTATCATTCTGTTAAAACAGAAC
>JAZUHA010000299.1:0-2869 GCA_045641485.1 Acutalibacteraceae bacterium | reverse complement strand
CACTACACGAGCAAAGCATTCATCAAGGCATTACGAGACAATCACTTTGTTCAATCTATGTCACGCAAAGGAAACTGTTGGGATAATGCGCCACAGGAAAGCTTCTTCGGACACATGAAGGATGAAATCAAGTATGAAATTGCCATGATGAAAACCTTTGACGAAGTCAAGGCAAAAATTGATGATTGGATTGACTACTACAACAACGACAGATACCAGTGGGATTTGGTGAAATTGTCCCCGAAAGAGTATTACCGATATGTCACCACCGGGATTTATCCTTTGAAGACTTGGGGCTCTGCCCCAAACCCCGAGGTTTAACGCTTTTGTTTCCGGGAGACAGAAAAAGAGACAGTGCACACTCGGTACTCTGTCTCCCGCAAACCCGATCCGGCGCTCAGGTCGCTCCTCAGCGTTGCCTTATCCTCCGTTTCGGTAAAGCGAGACCATTATACCACACATTTTTACTTTTTCTAAACACTAAAATCAAAATTGTACTTGACTTGGGGTACACTGCATGTGGTTTTGCTCCCCGAGTTTGCCACTTTCAGCGAAAAACAAATTGTAAAAAAATCGAAAAAAATCAAGAAATCAAGCCAAAAGGGCTTGACTTTTTTTGCGGGTTGTGGTATAATATTTACGTAGGGCTATGTGCCTACTTCAGGGGGGGTAATATGTTTATTGAATGTTTCACCAACAACGGGAAACCATATCTTCGTCTCGCAAAATCTGTTCGAGTTACTAACAAAAACGGGCAGAAAGTATCTAAAAAACTGCCGGTGTTTAATATCGGTCCGCTGGAACGTTACGATGACGGTCTGCCGAATTATGTTGAAAGATTAAAAAAATCGTTTAAAGCAGGGCAGCCTTTGATTGATGAGCTGTTGCCGTATTGCGAGAACAAAAAAGAGCTCGAGGTTTTCAAGTTTACATTTACCGAGGGTAGTCCGGAATGCTTCGGAGAAGCAAAGCTATACGGTCATATGCTGCTTGAACGAATAATAGAGGAGCTCGGTCTTAATTCATTCTTCGCCTCGTATAAGGCATTCACAAAGCTACAATACGATGTTTACGGATTCGCAAAGCTGCTGATATTCGGCAGAGTGTTAAACCCGGCTTCCAAAATCGCAACCGTAAAGCAAAACGATGAATACTACGATGCCGTTCTTTCCGACTTTAACCCGGATAATGTATACGATACACTTGACTTTATTGCTTCAAACAAAAACAAGATAATACGAAGGATAAATACCAATCTTATGAAAAAAGGGGTCCGTTCTCCGGAGCTTGTGTATTACGATGTTACCAACTTCTACTTTGAAACAGAAAACCCGGACGAAGACGAATTTGACGAAGATGGCAACATTCTCCTGAAAGGTATGCGCAAAATGGGTGTAAGCAAGGAAAACCGCAAACAACCTATAGTTCAAATGGGCTTGTTTATGGATGACAACGGAATTCCGATTGCAATCGAGACATTTCCCGGAAACACACTTGACCATCAAACACTTAAAACCTCATTAAAGAATACAGTAGAGGATATGGAGTTTTCAAGATATATACTTGTCGGAGACAGAGGGATATGTCAGTATAGAAATCTGTTGCAGATATTGGATGCCGGTAACGGTTATATAGTTTCAAAAAGTCTTTTGAAAAGCACGGGTAAAGAAAGAAAATGGACTTACGACGATAACGGTTATACTGTAGTCAGCGATGATTTCAAATACAAGTCAAGAATAATCAAGCGAAAAGTCAGTGACGAATACGGAATTGTGAGGACTATTGAAGAAAAAGTCGTTGTATATTGGAGCAAGAGGTTTCAGAAAAGAGCAGAAGCGGAAAATGAGCAATTTCTTGATTTTATACAAAGGCTGATTGAAAACCCGACAAGTTTCAGAATTACTGCTCTTGAAGCAAAGTCTTTAAAAAAATTTCTGAAAAAGGAATACATTAATCAAAAGACCGGCGAAATAGTCAATTCAAACGAGCTTTATGCAATGCTTGATATGGATAAGATCAATGAGTACAAAAATGGGCTCGGTTACTATCAGATAGTAACATCGGAGCTTACTATGGATGACAAAACGGTCATTGAAAAATATCACGGTTTATCTCAAATCGAAGACCAGTTTCGCGTTATGAAGGGCGACCTTGAAGCAAGACCTATGTATGTCAGAAAGCCGGAGCATATAAATGCTCATCTGCTGATTTGCCTGATTGCTTTAATTCTCGTTAGAATAATACAAATGAAAGTATCTGCTGTTCTTCCGAAAACGGAGGCAAATTGGTCATACGGAATATCTGCCGAAAGGATCCAAACTGCTCTGAACAAGTGGCAGATTGAAAAATTCCCCGGTGATTATTTTAGGTTCTTGAATGTTAATGATACTGATTTACAACTGATTCTCAAAGCTTTTGAAATAGATTTACAACCGAAATTCTTTCGCAGAGCCGAACTGAAAGCGATCAAAACATCTATCAAAAATATCATATAGGTACATATTGTAGGTACATAATTATCAAAATTTTTAACCCCTGTATTTATTGGATTTCTCCAATATTTACAGGGGTTTTGCGCCTTTTTTTACTCCATTCTACCTTTTACAACTGGCAAACTCGGGTTATAGCAGAATAAGGAGAAAATGTCAAGGAAAAATTATAAAGGGTTATTTTCTTCTTTCAGTGAAAAACACACAGATATATTTGAGTTGAACTAAACCGCTGGCGCGGTGGTAACTGAAAAACACAAAATTCTTCTGTATAATATATTTGCTTTTCAAAGCAACAAATTTTACAGCAGGATTTTTTTATGATTACACAAGAATATCTTTCAAATATGATCGAAGATATGGAACTACGCGGGCTCAGC
>JAZUHA010000298.1:0-7956 GCA_045641485.1 Acutalibacteraceae bacterium | reverse complement strand
AAATTCACCCAACCCCTTTACTATCAAGAGTTCATTCCCAATCATGTTATTTATATTACGATATATATTTTTCAATTGTTCGAGAATTATATTTCCATATTTAATCTGCTTTTCCGAAAATAAAAGCTGAAAGTCTGAATGTTTTGTTGAAAAAATATTATAATTCAAATATTATTTTTTTCGCAAGAAATACTAAAACAAAAATCGAAATTCCGATCATAGTTAATAATTCCCGAATAGCAGAGGTTTATGTAGAAAAGAATAATAAGACTGTAGATTTTGTTCCGATATATTATAATAACCGTATTGTGAATTTGCTTCCGGTAGTATTGCTGGACGAAAACGCTTCTCTGTTTACAGTTATCCATGAATTATGCCATTTGTTATCAATAGAAGATTATGTCATTTGCGGTAACAAGGTTTTTCATTCTTTCGGTATTCTTTCTTTCCGGTATCAGTTATTGAATGGAAAATTTAAATTAGTGAAAGCCTGTGGAAATCATAGCGAAAATGAACGTATAACAAATTTAATTACAGAAATTATTATGAATTATATAACAACCGGTGAAGTTTGTTCAGAAGAGGATTACAAGATAGTATTTCGTTATTTTCACATACATTAATCGGTAACTTGATTTGATTATAGAGGAACATATAATTTGTGTATTGGTTAAACCTTTTCCTCGGCGATATACCCCAACCCGAATTTTGTGGTGATAAAATCTTTAAGCCCGGCATCTTCGAGTTTTTTGCGAAGTCTGCTTATATTTACGGAAAGTGTGTTTTCGTCAACAAAATTTCCCGATTCCCAGAGTATATCCATAAGTTTTTCTCGGCTAACGGTTTTACCTTTGTTCTGCATAAGCGTTAATAAAATTCTGTATTCGTTTTTGGTGAGTTCCGTTTTTTCGCCGTTATATGTCAGCGAGTTGTCATTTGTGTTTAAGAGCGCTCCCCGATGCTCTATTATAGTACCGGCATCTTTAAAATCGTAAGTACGCCTTAAAAGTGCCTGTATTTTTGCTATAAGCACATTTCCGTCAAACGGCTTTGCCAAAAAATCATCGCCGCCCATATTCACAGCCATAATTATGTTCATGCTGTCGGAGGCGGAGGAAATGAATATTATGGGAACGGAACTTACTTTTCGTATTTCACGGCACCAGTGGTAGCCGTTAAAAAACGGCAGAGTAATATCCATAAGCACAATATGAGGGTCAAACGAAGCAAAATCCGAAAGAATGTTATTAAAATTCTCACAGAGAAATGTTTCATATCCCCAGACGGCGGTTTGTTCTCTTATTCCCTCCCGTATTCCTTTGTCATCTTCTACAACCATTATGCGGTACATAATTTCACCTTTTTTATTATTGATTTTAATGGGGCTGTCGCATTTAGATGCAGAAAGCGTTTTCTTCGCCCCGACGGCGTATATTGATACTCCGAGCGGGTGAAAAAACGCTTAGAAAAACATAAAAAATGACAAATCTGTAAAAATATAATGGCTTTACAGTTCAGAGAACGCTTAAATCACCGTAAAGCCATTCTTTTTTAATGATGTTGTTTTTCGTTCTGCGCTAAATGCGACAGCCCCTTGATTATTATTTCTTAAATGTAATATAAAGCATAGAGCCGCTTTCTATTTTTTCGGGAAGCGGGATTTCAACCCATTCGCAGTTTTCATTTACCGTCATACATTTATCGACACTATAAAAACCTGCATCTATCAAAAGCTTTCTGTCTTTCTTTTCGGATATATTCGATATAATCATTGCAGCTTTGCTGCCGTCTTTGTTTTTAGCCGCAACGGCATATAAATCTTTCGGAAGATTGTCTTTTATTTCCACCTGATTACCAAGTTCATAAAGTTGACCGAATGCCCAAAAGCCGTAATAAGCAGTTGACGGTTTGCGGTCTCTTACAAACAGACCTGCCCACATCTGGTAATCATCGTCTCCGTCATAATAATGCGCCATATCGAGACCTTCGTTCTGGAACATAAGAAGCATGGAAGTCTGATTTGCACCGTAACGGCGGTCAATCAAGTCGTTTTCCGTGGGATTAAAGTTCCATTCGTCGCAGATAATTTCCGTATCGCCGTAGCCTGCACTCTCAAGATTTTCTTTGACATATTCAATGTAACCGGCATTCTTCCCGGTGGTGGTATAACTGTGCCAGGAGAAAAAGTCCATAGGCGGCTGATGTACTTTTATGTAGTCAATAAATCCGCGGAAGAACTCAACAAAATATTTGTTGTATGCGGGGGCACCGGTGTTTAAGGCATTCGTCTTTGTTAAAGCATAAAAACCGCAGGAGCCGTAACCGCCGAATTTAAGTTCGGGGAATTTATTTTTAAGGTAAGTTGCGGAAACATCGTAAAGACGGTAAAACTCCTCGGGAGTGCCGTGCCAGAATACATTTTCGGTTATAAATTCCGTTTCCGAAATTTCTTCGTATTTGCCGCCGTCCGGCTCGTTCCATATTTCCCAGTATTTAATATTGTAGTTAAATCCGTTTGCCCAGCCCTCGTTATAGTGCAGGATAATATGTTCGCAGATTTGCGCCCATTTTGTGTAATCGGCAGGGGGCAGAAGCAGTTTATGGTCTTTTTGAGCGTTGCTGTAACTTATGCCGAGACGGAAAAACGGAGTAATACCCGCATCTATAATAGATGCAATAACCTTGTCGCTTCCCTCGAATTTATAAGAGTTTTCATCGTTTACATCTTTGGAAAAATCGGGGAAGATGTTGTGAATATCCGTAATGTTTATATCGTGAGTTCTGCAATACGGAATATTTGCATCGGTTAAATATTTGTTTATTTCGCTGTTTAATTCGTATTCGGGCATTCTGTCTATGCCGTGTACGGGTCTGATTTCATCAATAACATTGTTAAAATTGACCTTTACGGTGCTGTTTGATATTGCCAACTGATTAAATAATGTTACAAGAGTAAAAATAATCGCCACAAATTTGTTTAAAATATAACCCATAAAAATTCCTCCTTTTTCCTTAATTATATCATTGCGGTGAAAAAATGCAATAAATTTTTAAGTGTACGCTGAATTATAAGATTACTTAACTTTTTAAGCAACCAATAGGAACAATCAAAACATCGTCGTTACGCTTATATGCCATTTCTCCGCCGGTAATTACAATCATTAAGTCCGGTTCTTTAATAGGGCATTGTTTTTCTTTAATATTGTGTTCGGCAATCAATCGTTTGATTTCAAGTAAGTGATTAGCACCGTCTTCGATTTCACGGCTGCCGAGTTTGAATTCAATAAGAGCATATTTACCGTTATCAAGGTGCAGAACAGCATCTGCTTCAAGGTCATATCGGTCATGATAATATGAAATGCGACCGCCGAGGGCTTGCGAGTATACTTTTAAATCCCTGATGCAAAGGCACTCAAAGATAAAGCCGAATGTTTTCAAATCGGTTTCAAAATATTCCGGGGTAAGTCCCATCGCTGCAACGGCTATTGACGGATCGATAAATTCCCGCTTTTTACCTGAACGAATTGCACTTGCCGAGCGAATTGCCGGGCACCATGCATCTACATCTTCAATTACAAATAACTTTTCAAGAGCATTGATGTAAGAGTCAAGTGATGCCGGAGTTATGGTTTCGGCATTGACGGCAATATCACGAAGAATATTTGACTTTTTTGCTAAAGTTGAAATGTTACGGGGGTATGACCTTATTATAGAATTTGTCCATACCGGATTTCTCTGTACGCCGTCTACCGTAGAAATATCGGTTTCGCAGATATTATTGATATAATCTTTGGCTATAATTAACTTTGCAGCATCGCTTCTTTTATTTAAAGAAGCAGGCCAACCGCCTCTGCAAGCAGCAAAAATAAGTTTTTCAACACTTAAATCCGATGTTATTCCGTCTATATTATCGCCACCGGTTTTAAATAACTCTGCCAAAGATATTTTGCCGTTCGATTCCAATGATTCATATAAACTCATCGGATACATTTTAAGCCGTGAAATTCTGCCTGTTCCGCTGTGCATAATTTTAGTGTTATCAACAGAGGTCGAGCCTGTCAGTATAAACAGCCCGTCTTCTCTTCGTAAATCTACGGCAGTTCTGACAGCATCCCAAAGAACGGGGGCTACTTGCCATTCATCAATAAGCCGGGGGTTTTCGCCTTTTAAAAGTAAAGATGGTTTTGTCTGTGCAGATGTTAAATATCCTTCCCGTTTATCCGGATCCTGCATACGCAAAACGCTTTTCGCCTGTTGTTCACCGGTTGTTGTTTTGCCGCACCATTTGGGACCTACTATAAGAGTTGCACCGAATGCTTTAAGACGAAGACTTAATTCATCGTCTACAGTTCGTTTCATATATTCTTCCATAATATCACCACACTTATTATTTGGATTATATACCTGTATTATGCCTTTGTCAATGATTATTATGTATTTTTGCGGTATTTCATTTGGTGTTTTTGCGGTATTTCGTTTTGTGTTTTTGCGGTAAATTAACTCTTGACAAATTTATTTTTGTGTGATATACAATACATAGTAACTCTATGTATCGGAGTTCTATGTATCATGAAAGGGTGATATTATGAATGTGAAAAAAGAATTGACAAAGGGGAGCAGTGCTCTTTTAGTGCTTTCAGTTTTGGAAAATGAAGATTTGTACGGCTATATGATTATTAAAAAAATCGCAGAAAAAAGTGAGAATGTTTTTCTTTTTAAAGAGGGAACGCTGTATCCCATTTTACACAATTTTGAAACAAACGGTTTCCTTAAATCATATTGGGTAGAAAGTGAGGGCAGAAAAAGGAAGTATTATCATATTACAAAAAAAGGCATAAAAGAACTTAGATCTGCCGAAAAAGAATGGAAAAGTTATTCACTTGCCGTCGGAAAAGTGCTGAATGGCAATACCGCACCGGCAGCTGCATATTGAGGTAGCGTTATGAACAGTTTGAGTAAAGTGAAAAGTTATATTGATTCCGTAATACCCGAAAATATTACAAAAAATAAAAAGCGGGCATTATACGATGAATTGCTTTGCCATATTATTGACAGAACTGATTATTATAAAGAAATAGGCTATTCGGAAGAACAGAGTATAGATAAAGCCATAGAACATATGGGCACCGATGATGGTACAAAAAGCCGTCTTTCAAACGAATTTGAAGAATTGTATCACGAAAGAACATGGTGGGCGTTTATTCCGTCGGTAATAATTCTTTTGATGAATTATCTGTGCTTCCCTCTCGATGTATGGGTTACCTCGGCAGATTACAACGATGATCCGACCGGGTGGAAAATTCTTGTAAGTTTTGCAATGCTCTTTATATGCTTTGCGTTTATCAGATTTGCCGAGATAAAAAGATTTCGTAAAATGCTCATGGGGATAGGAATTTCAAATCTGATAATTGCGGCAAGCCTGCTGTGTTGCTTTTATCCGCAGGCGGCTTTATATGCCGTAGAGCAGAATTTTTATCTTGTTTTGGATAAATGCACGCCGTTCACATTGAACCCTGAATATTTTGGTTTGTATTACTATGTGGCAATAGCTTTATTGATTATTATTTTTATTTACTGCATTATACAGTCAGTAAGAATAAAAAGGGGAACGGCCGGAAAAAAGAAAAGAACCGTTACGGTTGTCTTAACCGTCTGTTATGCTGTATTTACGGTTTTTACAACATCTCTTTATCCGGTTTCTACGGAGTTTGTTGATAATTATCCCGTATATTTTGACTGGCTTGTATATTCGTCCGAAGAAAGCGAAGAACTTTACCGCAATATAAAAATCGGAGAAGCTTTTGAAGAAGCGAATGCTTATTTAAACTGTTACGGTTGGTTTACACTATCCGATTATGAAGCAAAACTCGACAAAAACACCGCAAAAAAATTCAGAGCAATGTGTAAAGACAGAGCGGACTTCGGCTCCGATTATATAATATGGTACAATCCCGAACTGAATATTGACGGAAACGGTTTTGTTTTTGCTAAGTTAAATGACGAAAACCGCATAACGGAAAAGGGGACAGGCAATCCGCTTTCGTTTAATCCTACTAAAGACAGTGAATTCAGATATTATTACCGGTACGGCACAGAAGAAAGATTACAGAACAGAGAAAGATTACAAAATGTTGAAGAAGATTGGGAGAATATGAAAACCGGAGACAGCAGGGAAGATGTTATGAGCCGTTTCGGTACGGAATACGGCACGGTTTATTCATATATGCAAAATGAAAACAGTGAAAATTTTGCCGTGTTTGTCTGCGGTTCGACTGAAGATAATAAAGATTTTTCAAGATATATCGTTTTATCTTTTTCAGACGGTAAACTGATAAGGGGCGATATGTATTGGCATGAATTTAACGGAAAAGAAAGCGAATTATGCAAATACAGCGTTGAATAAAAGTTAAAATTACAGTATAATTTTCATGGTACATAAAATCAAATACTTAAAATGACATTACAGCCGGAGTGATGATTTTGATTAACAAAAGTGAAAAAATGTGGAACGGATTCAGACAGACGGAATTTGAGTTTGAAGGACATAGAGCAACGGTGATTATACCTGATAAAAAGACGGATAACCCGGTGCTTGCGGTAAAAACAGAATACTTTAATGCATTTCCCGAAACGGAAATAATGCTTCTTGAAAGAGGATTCTTTTTAGGGTATACGGAAAACGATAACCGCTGGGGTACAGACGGTGATATTGACAGAAAGGCGAGATTTATTAAGTTTGTTATAAACGAATACGGGCTAAAAGAAAAGTGCGTGCCTGTAGGTATGAGTTGCGGCGGACTGATTGCAATTAAACTTGCGGCGAAGTATCCGGAACTTGTGAGTTGTTTGTATCTTGATGCCCCCGTGCTTAATTATATGAGTTGTCCGTGCGGTTTCGGCAGAGGTAATTCTCTCGGAGAAGATAACAGAGAAATTTTTAACGCCCTCGGCATAAGTACCATAGGCGAATTGATGGCGTACCGTGAAATGCCGATTGATAAACTTCCGAAACTCGTTGAAAGCAAAATCCCGGCAGTTCTTGTGGCAGGCGACAGCGATACCGTTGTTCCGTATGAAGAAAACGGAATTTTTCTTGAAAAAGCATACCGTCAAAACGGGATTGATATAGAAGTTTATATAAAAAAAGGCTGTGACCATCATCCGCATTCGCTTGATGATCCGTTACCGATAGTTGAATTTATTATAAAACATTGTTAACGGTGCTTTAGAATATTACACAAAAATTTCGATTTGCCGTTACCGGCAACAATTGTGTTCGGCTTCGCCGAGAAGGTTCAAGTCCTTGTGTGGTGAATGAATTAAAAAAATAAAAGCCCGAAAGTCTGTTAAGACCTTCGGTTTTTGGGTGCGAGTGCTCATGGAAATTTGAAAATATAATTTACTGACAGCGAGCATATATATTATAGCTGTCAATATGATAAAAGAGAACGACACTGTGTATCTCACAAGCGGCTCATTCGGTCATATTATTATTTCGCTTCTGCCCCGTGATTTCCATTTCACCGTTGCGGTCAATTCGGTGGATACTGCAAAAGAACTAAGGGATTTTGAAAACATTGATGTTTATGTTGCGGGTGGTAAAATAGGCGTGAACTCTTTTATAAAAGTCTGTGATGTCGATTCCTTTGATACAATTATTACCGATTGGGATTGCACGGAAGAACAGATTGCTGCTATTGAAGAAAAATGTGCAAAAATCATCATTGTTGAGGAATCAAAATGAACCGAGAACTGCGACTTCGCAACCTGATTCTTGATAAGTACCCGAGTTTAAGGCAGTTTTCTGCCCAAGCCGATATACCGTACAGTACACTGATGACATTGCTATCAAGGGATATCGGCGGTGCATCATTTGATACGGTGATTAAGATATGCAAAACTCTTGATGTGGAGCCGGAGGAATTTTATTCAGAAAACACTTAATAATTATGTTTT
>JAZUHA010000297.1:0-5391 GCA_045641485.1 Acutalibacteraceae bacterium | reverse complement strand
AGCTTTATACTTTGAGAGATTACATACAAAATGCAAAAGATTTTGACGAAACACTTTCAAAACTCAAAACCATGGGCGTTAAAGATGTTCAGATTTCCGCTATAGGAGATATCCCCGCCTGCGAGCAGAAAGAAATACTCGAAAAATACAATATGAAAGTCTGCATTACTCACAAAAGTTTTGACGATATGAAAACAAGCATTAACACAATGATGGCAGATCACAAAACAATTGACTGCGATGCAATAGGTATAGGCAGCGCACCGGAAGAATCAAGAGGCAACAAAAAAAGCGTTATGAAATTTATTGAAGAAGCCGGTGAGATAGGCAAAAAACTGAAAGAAAAAGGCTTTACATTTAATTATCACAACCATCATTTTGAGTTTTACAGACTCGGTGACAGCAAATACTGTATGATGGATTTGCTTCTCACTGAAACCGACAAAGATTTATTTAACTTTATTCCCGATGTTGCCTGGATTCACTATGCAGGGCAAAATCCTGCGGAAGTGCTTAAAAAAATGGCAGGCAGAGTAAAAGTCATTCATTTTAAGGATTATATTTTTGACGAAGAAGGAAACCGTCACTTCGTTCCGCTCGGACAAGGCGTTGTAAATCTTGAAGACTGCTACAAAATTGCCTGCGAACTCGAAATACCGTACATTATGTACGAACACGATTCGGACTGGCCCGACAACGACCCGTTTAAGGCTTGTGAAATTTCCTGGAAATATATGAACGATTTACAGAATAAATTTTGAGAGGTAAAACTATGACAGAGCCGAAATTTTATGTTGAATACAGTAAAGGCGGTATTGACTTTAAAGTTAAAAACCGTTTTGACGAAAACTTTAAGATAGAATATACGCTTACCGAAAATTCCTTTAAAGGAAAAATCATTCCCGTAAATGAAATCACATTAAAAAGAGTTGATGCTGTATTTTCCTACCCGTTCCCCGAAAATTCAAAGTTTTTCGGAAACGGCTATCAGGCGTGGACTACTACACGTGAATATAAAAAAGGCGACTCTATGAAAGATATTATTCCCATAGCAAAAGGCGCACTTAAAGAAGTTGCGGGTATTTCCGCCGACTACCGTTTTGTTAAAATGCCGAAAAAAAGCGGAGAGTTTTTCAGCCACACCTACACTTACATAAAATACGGCGAAACTTTTGACTTTTTCGGTTCTCTTACCGAAAGGCAGGGTTTTACGGTATTTTACGCCGATATGAATAACAATACACTTGCCGTATCTAAAGATGTTGAGGGTGTTACCGTAACCGACGAATACGAACTTTTTGATATCTTTATGAAAAAAGGCGGATATGACGAAGTTTTCGATGCATATTTCGGTGAAATGAATCTACCCGAACCGAAAATCAAACATCTTTCGGGTTACACATCGTGGTACAACTATTTTCAGAAAATAGATGAAAATATAATCTTGCGTGACCTTAACGCACTCGACAAATTAAAAGACAGCGTTAATATTTTTCAGATTGACGACGGCTACGAAACTTATGTAGGCGACTGGCTCGACAAAAACACAAAAAAATTTCCCGGCGGTATGAAACATATAGCCGATGAAATCCATAAAAAAGGTTATCTTGCAGGTATATGGCTTGCCCCGTTTAACCTTCAAAGGACTTCAAAAACATACAAAGCACATCCGGACTGGATATTAAGAACAAAAAACGGGTTACCTTTACTCGGTTCTCCCGGTTGGGGCGGTGCTTATACTATGGATATTTATAACGAGGAAGCCCGTAATTACATAAAACACTTTTTTGATGTAATTCTTAACGAATGGAATTACGATATGGTTAAATTAGACTTTTTGTACAGTCAGTGCCTGTACCCGAGAAACAACAAATCAAGAGGCACGATAATGTGCGAAGCCATGGAATTTTTAAGAGAATGCTGCGGTGACAAACTTATTCTCGGCTGCGGTGTTCACCACGGCGCCTCTTTTCCCTATGTTGATGCCTGCCGTATAGGCTGTGATGTTGATTTAAAATATACGGGTAAAATTTACAATACCGTTCATATAAACAACGAAGTTCCGTCGGCAAAAAATTCAATCACAAATGCCGTTTTCCGCCGTCACCTCGGAAACAGAGCGTTTTGCAGTGACCCCGATGTTTTCTTTTTGAGATATTCAAATCTTAAATTCACCCGTGAACAGAAACTTCTTCTTGCCGGAATAAACCACCTTTTCGGCGGAGTTCTGTTTGTTTCCGATGATGCCGGGGAATACAAATCCGAAGACACAGAAACGGCAAAAGCGGTATTCTCTAAAACAGACAAAAAGATTATTTCCTGCGATGAGGAAAACGGTGTATTTACCGTGGTACTCGACGACAACGGAGAAACAAAAACACTCGTTTTTGATTTGCAGACGGGCGAAAGCAATATTAAAGACATTTTACCGATAAAATAAAACCGTGAAAAGAGATGATTTTTTGGGCAGAAAAGTAATCGTCGCCGGGTGCGGACACGGCGGTCTTGTTGCCGCTTCAACACTTTCGCAAAACGGTTTTGATGTAACCGTTTTTGAAAAAGAAGAAAAAATAAATACAGGTCACGACCAGCTTGACTGTATGCGCCGTGAAACCGTTATTGATGCAGAGTTGCCCGAAAACTCTCTTAACATAAAAGATTTTGACGATATATCCTACTACAGTCCGGACAGAACGGTACTTATTAAAACACATAAAAAAAGCGTTAAAAATCTTTGCTGTATAGAAAGAAAAGAACTTATAAATGCACTTATTTCTTCCGCAGAGGAAAAAGGCGTAAAAACTGTTTTCGGTGCAAAAATAAAAACCGCCGTAACAGACGGTGATTTTGTTAAAGGAATTACATACGAAAAAGACGGAGAAGAACATACGGAATACTGCGACCTTGTAATTGACAGTGCCGGACTTTTTTCACCCGTAAGAAAATCTTTACCGAAAAGTTTCGGAATAGAAAATGAAATAAGCGAAGACGATATACTCTTTGTTTACAGAGCGTATTTTGATAAAAAAAATCTGCCGTCCGCTTTACCGAAATATACCGTTTATTTTTATCACAAAGGCAACAAAGGGCTCGACTGGGTAATAAATGACGACTCACAAATTGATGTACTCGTAGGCAGTTTCGGTCCGTTAAATAAAAGCACAGTCACTGCATCAATAAATGATTTTAAAAGATTATACCCCTGTTTCGGCAATAACCTTATAAAAGGCGGTTTTTTAAATAAAATACCGTTAAGGCGACCTTTGCCCGTGTTTACCTGCAACGGATATGCCGCTGTCGGAGACAGTGCGTGTATGACGGAGCCTTTAAGCGGCTCGGGAATTACACTGTCTGTTAAAGCCGGGAAAATGCTTGCTCAAAACATTTTAAGTAGTGGTGACAACTTTAATTTAAAAGAGAATTTATATATTTATCAAAGAAATTATCTTAAAAAATATATGAAACGCCATCTTAATGACGATACCGTTAAACATCTTCTTATTGATTTGGGCGAAAAAAATCTGAACGAACTGTTCAGGAAAAAAGTTTTAGGCGAAAAAGAATTCGGCGGCGGTGACCGGACAGCCACGGATATTCTTATAAAAATCAAAGGCGTTTTAACAACTCCGTCTTCCGTGCCCGCTCTTTTAAAAGCGGCAAAAAGACTTGCAAAAGTCAAGATGGCTGTTGATAATATTCCGTACGAATACAATGAAAATGCGGTAAAAGTCTGGGCAGACCTATACAACACATTTTAAAATGCGGTGAAAAAATGAATTATTGTAAATATGTTAATGTTTTTCAGGGAAACGGTGAAATTGATTTACCTAAACCGCAGGGCATTGCGGCAAAATGGTTTTTTATTAAAGCCGGTTGCGGTAACACAAGCCCCTCGGCGTGTATTCCGTTCGGTGCCATGTCCGTTTCGCCGTATTCGGGCGGATATCCGACAGGCTACGGAAACCACAAGCCGAACAGCCACTCACGACCGCAGAAATTTCCCGAAGGCGAAAAACTTTTGGGTTTTTCTCACCTGTGCCAGAGCGGTACGGGGGCTATGGGCTATTACTACAACTATGCGGTTGTAACTCCGAAATATGAGACTTCCGAAGAAAGAAGAACTCCCGAAAATGAATATGCCGAACCCGGTTTTTATTCCTGCTTTCTTGAAGATATTTTCTGCGAACTGACTACCGAAAAAAATGTTTCGCATCACCGTTATACATTCAAAGAAAACGGCGGTTTAATAAATATCGACTTTTCAAACAACGGTCTTAATATACCGGGTGTTAATAAAGCCGAAGCAAAAGTTTTATATGTAAAAAAACTTGATACAAATACGGTAACGGCAAAAGCGGTTATTGAAAATATTACGCTTTATTTTGCCGTTAACGGTAGCGGCAAAGCAACTGTTACCGACACTTCCGCCGTATTTACCCCTGATGAAAAAGTATTTTGCCTTGATGTTGCAATTTCTGTAAAATCGGAAGAAAGAGCGCTGAATTACATACACGGCGGAAACGATTTTGATACTTCAAAAATAAGCGCTCACAATCTTTGGAACATTGAACTTTCAAAAATAAGAATTGAAACAGACGACGAAAAAACAAAAGAAATCTTTTATTCTAACCTTTACCATTCATTCGTAAAACCTGCGGATTGGTCGGGCGAAAGTTTTCTTTATGACGGCGATAAACCGTTTCTTATTGACCTTAACACACTTTGGGATATGTATAAAACCGAATTACCGCTTTTATTTATGACGAATAAAAAAATCGGTGAGGATTTAGTCGAAACACTTTTACTTCTCGGTGAAACACTCGGTCTTCTCCCGAACAGCATAGGTCTTTCCGAAGAATACAAAGAAAAACAAAATCAGGCAAGAATGCTCGGTGCTTATGCGCTTATTACCGCTTACAGATACGGCGTTAAAATTAACCCGAAACGTATGCTTGATGTAATAGTTGAAGATGTTTTTGCCGACAACAAACTTGACTTTACAAAAGACGGCAAATGCCTTTCACACACGTGGATGCTTGATATGGCAGACGGCTGTTCTTTGGCTTACGATATCGCAAAAGAACTCGGAGAAACCGAAATTTCCGATAAACTCTATCCCCTCTCTTTACAGTGGGAAAATTGTTATTCAAAAGAAACGGGGCTTTTAAAAGAAGATTCCTCGTATTACGAAGGAACTTTATATAACTACTCTTTCCGTCAGATGGTTGATATGAAAAAACGAATCGAAATCGCAGGCGGAAAAGAGAATTTCACAAAACTTCTTGACAGATTTTTCGGATACGGCGCTCCCGATACCGTTCAACCGACCGACCCGTTCAGTTACGATGCGGTAGCCGCAGGCATAAAACTCGGCAGATTTGAGGGATTTAA
>JAZUHA010000296.1:0-9127 GCA_045641485.1 Acutalibacteraceae bacterium | reverse complement strand
ATGTTTGTTACCGCATGGCAGGGCGGCATAGACCTTTCAACCGGTACTGTAAAATATGCAAACGCCGGTCACAATCCGCCGGTTATACGCCACGGTAACGGCAAATTCGAGTATCTTAAAGCACGGTCCGGATTTGTTCTTGCAGGTATGGAGGGCTTTAATTACAAAATGCAGGAATTCAATCTTGAGCCGGGCGATATGGTTTACCTTTATACAGACGGTGTAACGGAAGCAACAAATACTCAAAATGAACTTTTCGGCGAAGACAGACTTCTTGACGCTCTTAATTCCAAAGAGTTTGACAATATGGAAGAACTTTGCATATATGTAAAGGGCGAAGTTGATAAATTCGTAGGCGAAGCACCGCAGTTTGACGATATTACAATGGTTGCGCTCAAATATATCGGTACTCCTTCAATTCACTTTGATAATGCAAAAGGTGAAGATGTTG
Organism: Acutalibacteraceae bacterium; assembly: GCA_045641485.1. GTDB lineage: Bacteria > Bacillota > Clostridia > Oscillospirales > Acutalibacteraceae > DTU089. The sequence continues at coordinate 8,676 of JAZUHA010000296.1, read as the reverse complement.
AGGCTGTAACAGAATTTGCCGAAACCGAACTTGAAAAAATCGGCTGTCCCTTAAAGGCGGTTATGCAGATAAATATTGCAATAGATGAAATTTTCAGCAATATTGTCCGCTACGGTTATGAAAACACAACAGGTCCCGTTACCGTTAAAGTTATTCACAGCGAAGAAAAGAATTGTGTTTATATCCGCTTTGAAGATGAAGGTATTCCGTACAATCCTCTTGCAAAGGAAGATCCCGATATCACCCTTTCAGCAGAGGAGCGTTCAATAGGCGGTCTCGGAATATTCGTTGTTAAAAAGACAATGGATGATGTTAAGTACAAATATGAAAACGGTAAGAATGTTCTTACACTTAAAAAATTCCTGAAATAAAAATAAAGGGGCTGTTCGCAAAAATGACAGCCCCTTTTTTAAAATCAGAAATTCTTAATACAAGCGGTTTTCATAAAATCCGTGATTTCTCCGCTGTCTTTTCCTTCATAAAATGTTACAAGCATCTTTTTAAATTGCGGTACATACTTTTCGGGAATAATGAGCATACCGCCGCCTTGAGAAATAAGATAATGATTTGCTAGAATTACGGATGCCCGTTTGTTTCCGTCAATAAAAATCTGCGTTTTCATACAGTAAAGGCAAAGTTTAATTGCTTTTTCTTCCGGCGGTAACGGTGATTTCAGTATGCTTTCTATGTTTTCCTTAATAACGGTTTCTATAGGCAGCGGAGGTGTATAACTTGTGCCTCCTATTCGTACGGGAACGCCCCTTATATGTCCGCCGTCTGCAAAAAATCCCTCGTTTACAAGTTTGGCAATATGGCAAAGTACGGAAAAATCCGTGGGATATGATATTACATCACGGTCAAGAATAAATTCCCAGGCGTGCTTTAAATTCAGAATTTTTTGCACATCGGTTGCGGTCATACCGTTTACAATGCCGTTTTCTATTATATCTTCCGTTTGCGGAAAACTCGTTGCAACGCCCTCAAGAATTGCCTGGTCGTATATGTTTGATTTCATATTTGCACGGGCAAAATCAAGATTAAGAGAAACACGGGGAGAAATAACGGCATCGGAATACCCGAGTTCAGCGAGAGCCTTCTCTGTTTTTCTTATGTTTTTCTTTAATTCTTTTGATTCACGGGAATTTCTTAAAAGTAACTCGTAAAGTTCATCGGAATAAACATCCACATAAGTTGATGAAAGCCGTGAGCCGATACGCTTGCGGATATAAATATATTTTTTTTCGTTTAATTCTTTTATTTCCGGATTTCCGTCATAAGGCAAAAGTTTTAAGCGTGCTTTTAAATCTGCATTTTGCTGTAGTAATTCACGGATTTTCAAGTAGTTTTTTTCCATAAAAACCTCCATAGGGAACTTTTATGCAATTATTATAACAAAAAGTTCCCTAAATTGATTTTTCTGCTTCTTCGCTGTCACGGTAGTACTGTGTATGTGTTTTCGGGTGCGGATTGTTTTTCCAGAGTTCATCGGCAACCGGTGCCCAGGCTTTACTGAAATCATCACATTTTGAACAGAGTGCCTCAACATCTTCACTTACAATCAAGTCGGTGCTTTTTGCACCCGTCTTTTTGATTATTTCCCGAAGTTTTTCGGGGTTTTCGAGCATCGGGCACGGCATTAAGTGGTTGTCGTTAAAAGGCTGACCTTTTCTGTATGCCTGAAAAAGCGGCTTTTTAAGAGCATCAAGAAGAGTATCTGTGCGTATATTGGAGTCGGAAAAATGAATAAACACACACGGTTCTATATCGCCGTTGGAATTTATGTGCAAATAGTTTCTGCCGCCTGCTATACAGCCGCCCACATATTCGCCGTCGTCCTGAAAATCCATAACGAAAAGAGGTTTACCCGTTTTGCCGTTTCTCATTTTTTTCATAAAATAATACATATATTTTCTTTGGCTCGGAGTGGGTATAAGTTCCTTGTCGGCATTATGACCTACGGGCATATAGTTAAAATAAAAAGCGTATTTAACACCCGAAGAAATCATTTTATCGAGAAATTCTTCGGAAGTTACAAATTCGGTATTTTTCCTTGTGTAACAAACGGAAATTCCGAAAAGGATTTTTTCCCGCTTTAAAAGAGCCATGGCATCAACCGTTTTCTTATAAGCGCCTGCGCCCCGGCGGTCGTCATTACTTTCTTCTGTTCCCTCTATACTTAAAGCAAGAGTTATATTACCGCATCTTTTTATATCATCGCAAAAAGCCTTGTCGATAAGCGTCGCATTTGTGTATATAAGAAAAGTACATTCGGGATTTTCTTTAGCAAGAGTTACGATATCTTTTTTTCTTATGAGCGGCTCACCGCCCGTGAGCATGTAAAAGTGAGTTCCGAGTGTTTTACCCTGGCTTACTATTGAACGCATTTCGTCAAGAGAAAGTTGCAAAGAATGACCGTACTCCGCCGCCCAGCAACCCTTGCAACGGAGATTGCATGCACTCGTCGGGTCAAAAAGTATTACCCACGGAATGTTGCATTTATATTTTTCACGGTTTGCCCTTACCGCTTTTGTGCCGTAAAATCCCGCATGAACACCTAAAGAAAGAAGCATCGAACGGATAAGACTGCGGTCTACATCACGAAGCATATTTTCTGCAAGAAGTGTATGGCAGTTATTACCGTCATTTACAGCCGCTTTCATTTTTGTGAAATTTTCGGGCGGAAACATTTTAAAACACTTTTCCGCTATGTTTATGATTTTAAGAAGATTTTTTCCGGGGTTTTTATCTATATACTTAAGAATTTTGCCTATGGCTTTATCTGCGGCAAAACTGACAAAAGGATGTTCCGGCACATCAATACCCCCTTAAAAAATAACATACACCATATATTAACATAAGCAAAAAAATTTGTAAACCGATTTATCGCAAAAAAGCATACAATTTAATTATAGGCGGTTTTTATTAAATTTATTCGGATTTGTTATATTTACAGGAGGCTTTTAATGAACAGATAAATTTTATTTTACGACTTCCGAAAACCGAAAATCGGAATCAAACACGGTAAAAACCGCATTATAACCCTCGGCAATTCTGCCGAAACTTTTTAGATTTAACGCCTTTGCCGGTGTTTCTGTGAGCATACGAACGGCATCCGGTATACTCACCCCCGCACTCACGGCGGTTTTAAGTAAAATATCGGTTGTCGCAATGCTTCCCGCAAATGCACTGCGGTCTGTAAGTTTTGCCACGCCGTCTTCTATAACAAACGGCACCGGGCAATCGGTGTATACTTTTCCGTCAAACTCTTTACCGAGCCCGCCGGGGCGAATGGCATCCGTAATAAGGCACACTTTGTCTGCACCTTTTATATCAATTATCATTTTAAGAAGTTCCGGCGGAAGGTGTTTACCGTCTGCGATAGCCTCAACAAACATATCTTTTAAAAGAAAAGCGGATTCTATAACTCCGAGTTTACGAAAACCGCCTTTTCTTGTAACGGTTGAAGTGCAGGAATAAAGATGAGTTACAAGACGGCAACCGCCGTCAAACGCTCTTTTAACATCAGTATATTCAGCGGCTGTGTGCCCCATTGACGGCACTATACCGCTGTTTTTCATAAATCCCAGAAATTCACCGTCATTGTCGTTTTCGGGAGCATAAGTCCAGCGTTTTATAAAACCGCCGAACCGCTCAAACAGCTCTGTATATTCCTCTTTGTCGGGAGATTTTACCGATTTCGGGTCCTGACCGCCGCACATTTCTGCCGAAAGATACGGCCCCTCAAGGTGAATGCCGGGTATAATAAGCGAACAGTCTTCACTGACATTTTTTATTGCTTCAAGTGCTTTAATAACGGTTTTTGTATCTGTTGCCGACAGTGTGGGATATATAACTCTTGTTCCGTGCTTATAATGAATATCACATACCCTTTTTACAGCATCTTCGGTGCCGTCAATAAATTCCGCTCCGTCACCGCCGTGGCAGTGAATATCAATAAATCCCGGGGCAATGTATTTCCCGTTAAGACTTATTTTTTCACCGTCTGCACTGTTTTTCGGCACAACGCCGGTTATCACTTTATTTTCAACAACAATATCAAAACCGTCTGTCACTTTGCCGTCCGATACAATGCGGCAATCTGTAATAATTTTTTTCATAACTCACCCGGATTATAATATTTTCGCTCCGCTGTCCTTATCACAATACATCACCGCCGAACTGTGACGGCGCATAATCGTTGCAGGGCAGTTTTCCGTTATTTCTTCATTTACCGTACGCCAAACCGCATCTGCCTTTGTTGCGGCAGGAACAACGCAGAAAAGATAATCCGCCGAAAACATCTGCGGTACGGTAAGCGTAAGAGCATATTCGGGTACATCGTCAAAAGTCGGGAAACAGCCGTCATGCACCTGTTGCATACGGCACACATCGTCAAGTTTTACTTTTTTTATAATTTCGGCATCATTAAAATCCGCAACTCCGGGGTCATTAAACGCTATATGCCCGTTTTCGCCTATGCCGAGGCAGATTATATCTATATGATTTTCTTTAAGAATATCCGCATACTTTTCGCCGTAATCGGATATATAATTTACACTTTTAAAATTAACCTTTCCGAAAATACGGTCATAAAGATATTTCCCGAAACTTTGAGGGTGATTTTTATCAAGACCGACATATTCGTCCATGTGAAAAGCATTTATTTTTTCCCACGGAACATCTTTTTTGCAAAGCGCTTCAAGCATATCATTTTGTGACGGAGCCGCCGCAAAAACCATATTTATTGTTTCTTTGCTTTTAAGAAGTCTGTTTATACAATCCGCTGTTTCGGTTGCGGCACATTCGCCCATTGAAGTTCTGTCCGTAAATATTTTAATTTTTAAATTTTCCTTTTTTAATTCCTTTAAAAAATTACCGTTCATTTTAAACCCTCCGCATAAAATTCCGTAATAAGTGTCTGCCGTGTTGATTCTATCATACCCTGAGTATACTCTTTTTTGTCAATTTCACCCGTTACGGCTGAATAAAAATCTTCGAGTATTGTTTTTTCGGGTTGTACGGGTGCAATTTTTACCGCTTCTCCGTTTGCGGGATACAGAGTAATTTCATCTTTATTTATACCGAAATCCAACATTCCGAGACTGCCGAAAACCCTGAAATGCCAATACCCCGAATGGGTATAGCCGTGCGCTTCGGGCGCACTGTATGAAACATCGGCTATTACTCCCGCTCCGCTTTCAAGCGTCAGCATAAACTGCGCACTGTCTTTAAAATCGGTTTTTTCTTTTGCAAAAAAGTTCCATTCTCTTGCGGCATTGACTTTTTTTATACTGCTTCCCGTCAAAATTCTTACAAGGTCTGTTCCGTGCATGCCGATATCGTTAATAACGCCGCCGTGACACCCTTTTTCAAAATACCAAGCCGGTCGTTTACCGTAAGAAAGCGGATGTTCTCCCTCAAAAATTATATTGTTTATTTCACCGACTGCCCCGTTTTTCACTGCTGTTAAGGCACCGAGAACATTCGGTTCTTTTCTTAAACTCAACCAAATACTTACCGTCAGGTTTTTTTCGTTTGCAATACGTTCAATCTCGCACAGTTCATTAAGCGAAGTGCATAACGGCTTATCGGCAATAATGTTTTTACCCGATTTAAGCGCTTTTATAACAAGTTCTCCCCGTGATGAGTACCGTGAACCTACGGCAACCGTATCGGCATCGCTTTCACTGAGAAGCGCATCAAAGTTTTCGTGTGTAAATTCCACACCCCTTTTAATTGCCGCTTCTCTTGCTTTTTTGTCCGGCTCCCATGCTCCCGCAATTTCAAAAAGGTCGCTTTTTGATATATCGTTATAAATATCAAATATATGGGAATGTTCGAATCCCGCAAATGCCACTCTGTTCTTTTTCATTAAATCACCCCAAAGTCACATTGTCATTATACAACACTTTTTGTCTTTTTTACAACACAAATAATAAATATTTGCATTTTTTTACCTTTGTGTTATAATCAAGAAAAAGGAGGATTGTCATGAAAAAAAGCAAACAAATATTTTCGGTTATTTTAGCAACGTTATTTATTTTAATTTCTTTATGTCCTGCGGTATTCGCAACAGATACTCGGGATCTTAAATTCGGGAACAACGGAAAGTTTCGCATTATGCACATTACGGATACGCATTTCACTGATTATCCTTTCCGAGAATCAATAGCCTTTATTGAAAAAGCGCTTGACGATTACAAACCCGACCTTGTAATTTTAGGCGGTGACAATGTCAAAGGCTGGTTTGACACGTCTGTGCAGTTGGGTGTTAAATCCGCCATTGATAAACTTGTTGCTCCGCTTGAAGAAAGAAACATTCCGTTTTCATTTGTTTACGGCAATCACGATTGGGAAACATATCTTTGCCCCAAAACAGTTCAGAATAAAATGTATGCCGCCCACCCGAACTGCATTGTTCCCGACGGCTACAACTCACTTACCCGTACGGCTAACGGAAATATTCTTATAAAAGACTCAAAAGGCGAAAAAGATATTTTCAACCTTTGGCTTTTTGATTCGGGAACAAAAATAAAAATTGACGGCACTTATATTGAATCCGTAAATTCCGACCAGCTTAAATGGTACAAAAACACCTGTGAAACACTTAAAGAAAATAACGGCGGAATCGCTTTGCCGTCACTTGTTTTTCAGCATATTCCCGTTGAGGAAGTTACATATCTTTTCGATGAAAACGAAAACGGTGTAAAATGCGGTGATAAAACATACACATTAAAGCCCGGTATTACAGACGGAATAACAAACGGCGTTGCCGGTACTCCGAATGACAGAATGGCAACTCATCTGAACAAAGTCGTTGAAATTCCCACACAAAACAGCGGTGAATATTCGGCTTGGCTTACAGAGGGCGATGTTATAGGCGCATTTTTCGGTCACAGTCATATCAACGATTTTTGCGGTATTACCGATGACGGTATAATCCTCGGTGCAACTCTATCCGCAGGCGGTTTTAATATTTCATCCCGCTTTAAGGATGAAAACGAAAATCCCGTTGAAGCAAGGGGACTTCGCATAATCGACCTTGACGAAAATGTTCTTTCGGATGAAACTGCAAAACCGACACAAGCCGTTACAACTTTTTCGGTATATTACAGCGATTATTTTTCGGATTCCATAGAAAAATATCCGTCAAAAGATAGCTCTCTTGACGACCATAATTTCGGTGAATGGATTTTAATTGAATTAGAATACTTAATAAATTTCATTCTCGGAATTTTCGGACAAACGGTTATCGGTTTTCAGCGTGGATAACATTTAATCTATTTGCTCATATTAATTTAATAGTATTTTTCACATTATGTAATTTATAAAAATCGGTTTACCGTTCTGTTGAATGAACGGTAAACCGATTTTTTACATTTTAAATATTCTGTTTTATTCAAAATATGAATATGAAACAATAAACTTTCAATTTATTCGGACTAAAAACCAAATTCCAAACGCTGAATCATCCACTATTATTTTTTCTTAAACAGAACGTTCCTCATCAGCTTGCGTTTCCGGGAAAATTTCTATTCTTACCTTATCGATACGGTGTTCTTCCACCTTTAAAACGGTAAATTTGATATTTTCAAAAGTTATTTCGTTCATTTCTCCGTCTTTGGGAAGATACTGAAGGCAGTCTATAATATATCCCGCAAGAGTTTCATAATCGCCTTCGGGAAGTTTTTTGCCCGTAAGTTCTTCAACCTCTTCAACATCAATAGTACCGTCAACGGTAAATGTCGAATCATCTATTTTAGAGATTTCCTCGTCTTCGTCATCGTATTCATCCTGGATATTACCCATAATGGCTTCAACGATATCTTCAAGAGTAAGCACACCTGCCATACCGCCGTATTCATCAATAACTATCGCCATTTGTGTATGACGGGCGCTCATTTCCGTAAACAGTTCTCCGCACGCTTTCGTTTCAGGTATAAAATACGGCTCACGCATAATGGAGCGCAAAGTCTGTTTTGCCGGAACCTGTTTTCCGACGAATTTTAAAAGGTCCTTAACATGAATTATACCTATAATATTATCTTCGTCATCTTCATAAATCGGGATTCGTGAGCGGCCTTCTTCTATTGCAAGGTCAATAAATTCCTGCAAAGTTGTGTCATTAACATCTGCCGCCACAACATCTGTTCGGTGTGTCATAATATCACCGGCATCAAGGTCGTCAAATTCGAAAATGTTGTTTATCATTTCTTTTTGAACATTTTCTATAACGCCTTTTTCCTCACCCACATCAACAAGCATGCGGATTTCTTCTTCTGTTACAACTTCTTCGTCTGCATTCGGGTCAAATCCGAAAAGCCTTACCACGGCATTTGTGGAAACTGAAAGAACCTTTACAAAGGGTGAAGTAATTTTTGAAATGAAAAGCAAAATTCCCACAACGGCAAACGAAACCTTTTCGGGTATCTGCATGGCAATTCTTTTCGGTGCGAGTTCGCCGAGAACAAGTGAGAAATAAGACATAATAAGCGTTATAAGAATAACCGCTACGGGCGAAACAACGGAAACGGGAATATTCCACACCTTTGTTACGGCGGAAGTCAGCATTTCGGCAAAACTCGTTGCCGCAGAAGCGGATGCAAGAAAACCCGCAAGTGTTACGCCTATCTGAATGGTGGAAAGAAATTTGCTTGAATTTTCCGTAAGTTTAAT
>JAZUHA010000295.1:0-8711 GCA_045641485.1 Acutalibacteraceae bacterium | reverse complement strand
GCCTTTCCACTTTGTAAGGTTATACGAAACGGCATTTATACCGAGCACTTTTGCAATTTGGTACGCATAATACTCCGAATACGGTTCAAATCCCGTATTAGATGCCCCTTCGGTACCGCCTTTATACAGTTTAATAACCCCGTTTTGCCTTCTCCAGCATTTCGGAAGCATTCCGTTTGTGGTAAATTCCGGACTTGATGTAATTACATTATTTGCACCGCTGCCGTACCCGGTAAAAGCTATCTGACCGAGAACACGGCTGAAACGGTTGTCATACAGATTGCAGTCTTCAAAACTCCCGTTAAAATTTTCGTCTGTTATCCAATAGCAATCGTTTAATGACAGACCTTTTGAAACTTTTATAACATCAAGCGGTCGGTTGATACTCATACCCATGGCGGAAAGAATAGTATCAACATACGCCCTGTTACGGGGAATATTGCGGTGCTTTATCCAACTTTCCAAAGATTTAGCCGAAACTTCGCATAAATCGAGCGGTAAAAGATTTTTATTTTCCTCTGTTACCCACAAAATTTTTATATTCATTTCTGCCCCGTTATCGGCAAAAAAAACAAGCAACGGCTCATCATATCGCTTTAATGTGTATTTCATATCATCACCACCCGACTGTAGTATTATAACCGTTAAAATATTATATTGTCAATAAAGAATAACTCCGACAATGTTATTATTGCCCAACGCCCAACTTCAAAACTCCCGTTTTCAAAAAGAACTTTTTGCATATCTGACAGTAATAATAACTACATATTTCTTGCTTTCATCAATTCTGTAGATTACATTAAAATTTTCAACAAAAAGCTGACGATATCCCATACCGGCATAGGTACCTTTATTCCTTGCGGGGCATCTGTACGGAAAATATTGTAACGATGAAATTGTTTTATCCAATTCATTCAATAAGTTTTCCGTTATAATAGGTTCCTGCAAATTCAGCGAAATGTAATCAAAAATTTCATTTAAGTTTTTTACGGCAAAATTCGTATATTTGATTTTATATTCTGCCACAATATTTACCTCTTAATGCAGTAAAAACATCGGAATGTGAATGAAGCACCTTGCTTTCTGCCAATTCATCTTCAGAAGCCTTTATTGCAGCATCTTCCGAAATTGTTTCTATCAAATTATCATACGTCTGCATACTCATAATAACCATATCACCGTAGCCGTTTTTTGTAATATATATCGGCTCATTCATCTTGTGACACATATTTGATAATTCTGTTGTATTTCTTAATTCCGTTATCGGTAATATTTTAGGCATAAAAACACTCCTCACAATCATTACTGTTATTATGTCATAATTATAGCATTATTATATATATAATTCAAGCATATTTTCGCAAAACAAAAATCTGTCGCAGTTTCAGTTGCGACAGATTTATGTTACTTGAAATTTTTTATTCTTCTATCTTTTTCGGTTTTGCAAAGAATGCACCGATTATCATAATAACGGCGGCAATAACGAGGAAGCCGATATTCTTTGTGCCGTGTTTTACGATGGCAGCATAGATAAACAAGCCTGCGCCTGCTATCGAAAGAACCGGCATAATAATTCTCTTGAATACATTAAGCTCTTTGCTCTTCAAAATAAGCATAATGTAAACCGGGATATAGAATGCATAAACGCAGATAAGCGGAAGTTCCGTTGAGTCGAAGAGGAATATATTGTCGGGAGCGGCAAATGATGAAAGGTTTGCAATATAGAAGTAGAAGAGCCATGACGCATTAAAGAGGAGTGCAAGAATACCTGCATTTGAGGGCATACCCGTTGCACCGTCAATTTTTGAAATGAACTTGGGAGCGGGACCCTGACCTCTTGCTGCGAGTGAATAAAATCCGCGACCGCTTCCGAGAGTAAGACCGTTAAGAGTGCCGAGGCAGGAAATTGCAATAAATACCGTAAGAATAGTACCTGCAACCTTGCCGAATACCGTTGTAAATGCAAGAGAAGCGCTGTTCTGAAGAAGGTCGGCTGTCGGTATGGAACCTGAAATACCGAGGTAGTAAAGCATATATACAACAACAACGATTACCGTACCGAGAACAAGCGCTCTGGGAAGATTTTTCTTGGAGTCTTTAAGTTCGGAGTTTATTGATGTTGCTATAACCCAGCCTTCATAAGCGAAAACAGATGTGCAGACACCGCTTATGAGCATACCGAAATCAAGTCCGCCGGAGCGTGCGGAAACCGCAAATGTTTCCGTATCTACCACAGAAGCCATATTAGCGGAAAGATTGCCTTTTGAAAGACCTACTATTGTACCGCCGATTGCCATAAGGATAAGCGGGATAAGTTTAATAAATGTTGTGGAAACCTGGAACCTGCCCGCAAGTCTTGAAGAAAGAGTATTGAGTGCGAAACTTGCGCAGAGATAGAAGCAGGCAAGAGTCATTGTTTCTGCCGAAGTTACCGCAGTACCGGGATCCTGGAAAAGAGCCATGGTATATCTTGCGGAAAGCCAAGCTAAAGCGGAAGTCATAGCCGGATAATATATTGTTGCCATAAACCAGCCTACAAAGTAAGCATATTTTTTACCTACAAGTGCTTCGGAATAGTCAACAACGCCGTTAACTCTTTCAAATTTTGTGCCCATAACTGCGAATGTGTATGCGGAAATTACCATAACACAGCCGCCGAGAAGCCATGCAAGAAGTGCTACGGGAAGATTACCGCCTGTAACGCCGAGCATTGCCTCTGCCTTAAAGAAAACACCGGAACCGATAACGATGCCGACAACCATACAGATTGCGGTAACAAGACCGTACTGTTTTCTTAAACCGTTACCCATAATTATCACCTTTTCATAAAAATTATTTTACATTTATTGCGAAAATTATCGCAAATGGTAAAATTTCTTAAATATTATATTCCAACACTTGTAAATTGTAAACATACAGTTTATAATAGACACATTACATAATGTAATGTTTAATATGAGGTGTTATAATGGACTCTGTAAAAGTCAAAGCATTTTTAAAAGCGGTTGAATACGGCAGTCTTACAAGAGCCGCCGAAGAACTCGGATATACTCAGGCGGGGCTTACCCATATGATGAACCGTTTTGAAAACGAACTCGGAGTTACCGTTTTAAAACGGAGTAAAAACGGCGTCAGTTTAACTCCCGACGGTGAAAAACTTTTCCCTTATTTTCAAAACTTTCTTATTTCAAGCGAACAGCTTAATAAAATCATAGATGAAGTTGCAAACAAAAGCAGTGAAGTTATAAGAATAGGTGCATATACAAGCATACTTAAAATGTGGATTCCGTATTTAATAAACAGTTTTCGTGAAACTCACCCCGATTTACGAATAGAAGTGCGTGACTCGAATATTGATACTATTTATAATTGGATTTACAATAACGAAATAGATATCGCTTTCGCAAGCCGCCGCAAAGCGGAAAACTGCCGTTTTATCCCGTTAAAAAAAGATTCATTTTTTGCCGTTGTTCCGAAAGATGAAAAAATAAACGATAATTCACCGTTATTGAACATTCAGTATTTTAACAGCAAAAATTTCATTATGCCCACATTCGGTTATGACCCGGATATACTTTCCGCACTTCATAATAACAATGTCCACCCCGTCATAAATCAAACTTCCGTAGGTGACGCCTCTGTTGCCGCACTTGTTGAAATAGGTCAGGGCTACAGCATTTTACCCGAACTCGTTTTAAAAAGTATAGACACCGGCTCGGTAAAATACAAAAAACTGACTCCCGAATGTCACAGAGAACTCGGCATAATATTGCCGGAGGGCAAAATAAAAAGCCCCCTTGTAAGGAGCTTTGTCGAACACAGCGAAAAAACCGTTAAGATGATGATTTAGTGTGTAACTTAAGAAGTTTTTCCGCTAAAAGAAATGCTTCTTCTGTTGTTTTATCCATATCGTAATATTTATAATTACCGAGTCTTCCGCCGAAGAAAATGTCATTTTCTTTTTCGCTCAATGCTTTGTACTTTTCGTACAGAGCATTGTTTTTTTCGTCATTAACGGGGTAAAACGGTTCGTTTTTTCCGTTAAATATTTGCGGATATTCCTTTGTAATAACCGTAAAATCGGTATTTGCGTTTTCAAAATGCTTATGCTCGATTATTCTTGTGTACGGCACATCACGGGAAGTATAGTTTATTACCGCATTCCCCTGAAAATCGGGTATATTGAGTTTTTCTTCTTCAAACTTAAGTGAGCGGTATTCAAGTTCACCGAAACATTTATCATAATATTCATCAATTCTGCCCGTAAAAATAACTTTATCGCAGATTTTCTTTAATTCGTCTTTTTCTTTTAAAAAGTCGCAGCCGAGACGAACATCGCTTCGGGCGAGCATTTTTTCGATAATTTTTGTATATCCGCCCACGGGAATACCCTGAAAATCATCATTGAAATAATTATTGTCGAATGTAAAACGAAGCGGAAGTCTTTTTATGATAAAAGAAGGAAGTTCCTTACAGTCTCTGCCCCACTGCTTTTCGGTATAGCCTTTTATCAAAACTTCATATACTTCACGCCCGACAAGATTTATTGCCTGTTCTTCAAGATTTTCGGGATTTTCTTTATAATCGGTTTTTATACTTTCTTCTATACGCTTTTCGGCTTCTTTAGGCGTATTTACTCCCCACAGTTCGTGAAAAGTATTCATATTAAAAGGCAGACTGTATCTTTTGCCGTTAAAATCCGCTTTCGGCATATTTATAAATCCGTTAAATTCAGAAAACGAATTTATATATTCCCATACTTTTTTATTGTTTGTATGAAAAATATGAGCGCCGTATTTATGTATGTTTATGCCGTCTTCATTTTTTGTATATATGTTTCCGCCTATATGCGGTCTCTTTTCGACAACAAGGCATTTTTTGCCGTTTTTTGTAAGAATATCTGCGCATACAGCCGAAAAAAGCCCTGTCCCGACTAAAAGAAAATCATACTTTTTCATATTATTTACCCGTTATTTCACGATATCTTTTAAAAGCATTGTCTACGGAAACTTTCCACGGAACATAAAGCGTCTCGGAAGCGTTATTCCCCACCCTTTTTATATTTTCACGGTCAGAGGAAACCTCAAGAATTTTTTCCGCAAGTTCACCGGGTGTTTCCTCCGAAAACCAACCGTTTTCGTTTTCTTTTACTCCGTAAGCGGAATCACTCCCCTTTGCGAAAATGCACGGGCAGTTACAGGCGGCGGCTTCCTTTACGACTATTGCCGCCGTATCGAATGTGGAAAGGAAAAGAAAAGCATCCGTTAACGAATAGTATGTGCGAAGTTCCTCACGGTCGTTGACGGAGCCCGTGAAAATCACTTTATCATCAAGTCCCAAAGAGGTAATGTACTTTTTAATATCCTTTAAATCCGTACCGTCACCCACAAAAAGCATACGGTAATCAAGATTTTTTTCTTTTACGATTTTAAGCGCATCCGCTATAAGTTTAAGATTTTTGTACCACTGCATTCTGCCGACAAACGAAAATACAAAAGCGGTTTCGGGAATATTGTATTTTTTTCTTAATGCATCGCACTTTTCTTTATCTGTCGGCTTTTTCACAAAATCAACGCCGTTTTCCATAACACGGCATTTACCCGTAAAGCCTACACGCCTTAATGCTTCTTCACTGCCGCTGCTTACTATCCAGACTTCGTCAGCCGCATTGACATTCGCTTTTAAAAACGCAAATGCCGCTTTTTTCATAAGAGGAGTTTTAAGCCTTGCTTCAAAATCAACATCATATTTGGTATGGTATGTAAGAATTATTTTTGATTTTTTGTTTTTATTTACAAGCCTTGCAAGTTCCGACGAGCACAAAGGAGCATGAATATGAATTATATCGAAATTCATATCCTTAACATCTTTTATTGTCTTGTAAACAAAGGGCCACCCCACTCTGTAACCCACGCTTTTATTTGAGCCGAAAGAAGTATACGGGTATATTTTAAAGGCGTAATCCTCGTAATGAGCGTCGGGGTATCTCGGTGTTACAAGAGTTACATCAGCATTCTCATATTCGTTAAGGTATTTGCAGTAGTTATTGACAACCTGTGAAACGCCGTCAACAACGGGGTAAAAAGAATCGACAAAAATTCCTATTTTCAACTTATCGGACATAATTCATCAGCTTTCAAAAAAAGTTTCATCTAAAATTTCACAAGCCGTTTCCACACATTCAAGGCACGGGCGATTGTGTAAAAATTCACCGTTCCTCGGTGCGGAAACAGGCGAAGTATCTTTGGTTTTCAGTATTTCACGGCAGATATACGAGTCGTTTTTTTCTTTGAATTTTGCCATCAGTGACTGAATACGCTTATAGTGTTCGTCTTTAAGCGATTTATCGGTTACATCGTCATACCCCGCTATAAGACCCGCAACAAGCGCCATACCGCTTGCCGCTCCGCAAACCTCACGAAGTCTTCCGAAACCGCCGCCTAAAGATGATGTCATTTTAAGAGCGGTACTTTTTTCTATTCCGAATTCCTCACAGTATGCGGTAAATACCGCCTGTGAACAGTTACAGCCGCCGCAGAATAATTCCGCCGCTTTTTCTTTATGACTTTTCATTTTTTACTTCCTTTAATAATTATACTTTCTGAAGCGTTGTTACACGCACGTTATCTGTTAAAAACCCGAAAGCCTATATTTCCTCCGTAATCGGCATACTTGCTACAGCATTGAGTGTTAAATCCGCTTTTTTGCCTGAAATAAATTCAAAATACCCCTGTGAAGCCACCATGGCACCGTTATCACCGCAATATTTAAGTTCGGGTTTGAAAAGTTCGATATTACGCTTTTTACATTCTTCCTCCATTTTTTCACGAAGCCGTGAATTTGCGGAAACTCCGCCCGCAAGAACGATTTTTTTAATATTATAATCATCAGCCGCCGCTAAAGTATTTTTAACAAGACAGTCCGTTACCGCTTTAATAAATGATGCTCCCAAATCTTCCGGTTTGACTTCCTCGCCTTTTTGGTTTGCATTGTGAACCAAATTCACCGCAAAAGTTTTTAGTCCCGAAAAACTGAAATCATATTTACCCGTTGAAATATGCGGAACGGGGAATTTATATTTATTTTCGTCACCGTTTTTTGAAATTTTATCGAGATTCACTCCGCCCGGATACGGCAGACCTACCGTTCTTGCCGCTTTGTCCATAGCCTCGCCTGCGGCATCGTCACGTGTTCTGCCCAAAACCTCAAAATGCGTATATGATCTAACATATACGATATGGCTGTGACCGCCGGAAACCACAAGCGCCAGAAACGGCGGCTCTAAATTTTGCTCTGTTATGTAATTTGAAGCGATATGCCTTCTTAAATGATGAACGGGCACCACCGGAATAGCGCTCCCGTACGAAAGCCCTTTTGCGAAATTTACACCGACAAGCAAAGCGCCTATAAGCCCCGGTGCATAAGTCACCGCCAAAGCATCAATATCCGAAAGAGTGCAATTTGCCTGTTTGAGCGCTTCTTTTACAACACCGCTTACAGCCTCTGTATGTCTTCTTGATGCTATTTCAGGCACAACTCCGCCGTATATTTTATGTTCTTCCACCTGTGAAGCAACCACATTTGAAAGAACTTTTCTGCCGTCTTCCGCAACCGATGCGGCAGTTTCGTCACAAGAACTTTCAATTCCCAAAATTTTCATAATCAATCTCCGAAAAACAATGTATATAAAAGTGCATCTTCTTTTGGGCTGTCGTAAAAATTTTTTCTTTCGCCCACAAGTTTAAAACCGCACTTTTCATATAGCGATATGGCATTTATATTACTTTTTCTGACTTCGAGTGTACAAAATTCACACCCGTTTTCTTTGCAGTAATCCGCTAAAGATTTAATAAGCGCTTTTCCTATACCTTTGTTGCGGTAATCTTTTAAAACGGCAATGTTATTGATATACACTTCACCGAGTACTCTGTAAGAGCCTATATATCCCGCAACTTTTCCGTCACAAACAGCGGAAAAATAAATATTATCTTCTCTTTCAAGTGCTTTAATAAGCGCATCTTCACTCCACGGGCAGGAAAAACATTCTTTTTCCGATTCCGCCAACGCTTTACTGTCCCGTAAGACGGTTTTTCTTATAAAAAATTCCGTCATTTTGTATCGTACCAACTTTTTCCCGACTGAACATCCGCCGTAAACGGAACTCTCATTTTTACGGCATTTTCCATTTCTTCTTTTAATACAAGAGAAACAGCATCTGCGCTTTCTTCAGGTGTTTCTATAATAAGTTCGTCATGCACCTGCATAATAAGATGCGAATCGGGAAACTCTTTTTTCAGTCTGTCGTAAACTCTTATCATAGCAAGTTTAATAATATCTGCGGCAGTTCCCTGTATGGGCATATTCATGGCAACTCTTTCACCGAATGACCGCATAACGGCACTTGAAGAATTAAGTTCCGGCAAATATCTTCTTCTGCCGAATGCTGTTTCGGCATAGCCTTTTTCCTTTGCATCGGCTTTGCATTTTTCCGTAAATCTCGCCACACCGCTGTAATTGGCAAGATAGCCTTTTATATATCTGTCCGCTTCACGGTAACTTACATTTATATCTTTTGAAAGCGAATGAGCGCCTATTCCGTAAACTATACCGAAATTCACTGCCTTCGCCTTTCTTCTGTCAAGAGGCGTAACGCTTTCGAGCGGGATATTGAACACCTGTGAAGCCGTAACTGCGTGTATATCCGTTCCTAT
>JAZUHA010000294.1:0-18496 GCA_045641485.1 Acutalibacteraceae bacterium | reverse complement strand
AGTCCGTCCGTAACAAGGTTTGAACTTCAGCCCGATCCGGGCGTGAAAATCAGCCGTATCACCGCACTTTCCGATGATATATCAATGAATCTTGCGGCATCGGGTGTAAGAATAGAAGCACCCATACCAAATAAAAATGCGGTAGGTATAGAAGTTCCCAACTCGGAAAAAACCATGGTTACTTTAAGGGAAATCATAGATACACCTGCATATAAGAATGCAAAATCAAAACTTAACGTTGCTCTCGGCCGTGATATTCAGGGTGAGCCTACATATTGTGATGTTGCCAAAATGCCTCATCTTCTTGTTGCCGGTACAACGGGCTCGGGTAAGTCGGTTTGCCTTAACTCAATGATAGTAAGCATATTGTATAATGCAACACCCGACGAAGTTAAACTTGTACTTGTTGACCCGAAAAAAGTTGAGTTTACAATGTATCAGGGTATACCGCATCTTCTTATTCCCGTTGTTTCCGATCCGAGAAAAGCGGCGGGAGCGCTTTCGTGGGCAGTTGCGGAAATGGATAAAAGATATGCTCTGTTTGCCGAAAACGGCGTAAGGAATATCCAGGGGTATAACTCTCTTGTTGCCGGTACCGAGGGTATGACAAAAATGCCGCAGATAGTAATAGTCATAGATGAATTTTCCGATTTGATGATGGTAGCCTCAAATGAAGTGGAAGAACTTGTGTGCCGTCTTGCTCAAAAGGCGAGAGCTGCAGGTATGCACCTTATAGTGGCTACCCAAAGACCGTCTGTTGATGTTATCACGGGACTTATAAAAGCGAATATCCCGTCAAGAATAGCCCTTTCCGTTAAATCGCAGATAGATTCAAGAACTATTATTGATATTCAGGGCGCTGAAAAACTTCTCGGTAACGGTGATATGCTTTACTGCCCGGTAGGGCTTTCAAAGCCTTTGCGTGTACAGGGCGCATATCTTTCGGATGAAGAAATAGAAAATGTTATTGAATACGTAAAATCGCAGGGTGACGCTTCGTATGACGATTCCGTTATCCGTGAAATTGAGGAAAAAGCCGCAAGAGAAGATAATAAAAAGAAAGGCACCGCTTCCGTCGATTCCGGTGCTTCACCCGAATATGACGACGAAATGGTACCGAAAGCCATAGATGTTGTTGTGGAAGCCGGTATGGCATCAACAACTCTTTTGCAGAGAAAATTAAAACTCGGCTACGCACGTGCCGCAAGAATTGTGGACGAACTTTCCGAAAAGGGAATAATAGGGCCGTACGAGGGCAGTAAACCGCGTAAGGTGCTCATAACCAAAGACCAATGGCTTGAAATGCAGGCGACATCTTCTTCGTTTACTCCCGTTCAGTTAAGTGTAGAGGATATAACATCTGCTTCACAAGATGATTTTTTTGAAGAAGAAAACCGGGAAGTTTACGAAGAACATAATTATTTCGGTTCTGCCGTCAATAATAGTTTTGAGGAAGATGAAGTGTAATGGATATCTTTGTTGAAAAAACGGATGATATGTTTGCTTTGTGCCGTCTGCCGGACCGTGAAAAGCATCTTATAAGGCTTCCTTTAACGGAACTTCCCGACGGAGTAAAGGAACTCGATGTGATTACACTTAAGTCAAGCGGAACAATGTTTATAAATGATTATGCAAAGGAATTGCGTATGGAAAACATCGCAAAATCTTTAAAGTGCCGAAAATATCATTTTTCTTAAAAAATTAACAAAAAACTCTTGCATTTTTTGTTAACAGGTGATATACTTTTCACACCAAAAACTCACGCATTGTGTTGTTTATGCCGTGTGCGCCTGTCGGTGTGGCATAAAATCAGCTTTGCGGCGGTTTAACAAAAAGGAGGACATAATTATGTCAGTAGTATCAATGAAACAACTTCTCGAAGCAGGTGTTCATTTCGGACACCAGACAAGAAGATGGAACCCCAAAATGGCACAGTACATCTTCACGGAAAGAAACGGCATCTATATCATCGACCTTCAGAAAACAGTTAAGAAGCTCGAAGAAGCCTACACTTTCATCAATCAGATTGCTCAGGACGGCGGCGAAGTTCTCTTTGTAGGCACCAAGAAGCAGGCTCAGGATTCCATTAAGGAAGAAGCAGAGCGTTGCGGAATGCCTTTCGTAAATGCACGTTGGCTCGGCGGTATGCTTACAAACTTCAATAGCATTCAGAAGAGAATAAAAAGACTTGCTCAGCTTAACGCTATGGCAGAAGACGGTACATTTGACCTTCTTCCCAAAAAAGAAGTTATCAAACTCAACCTCGAAAGAGAAAAACTTGAAAAATTCATGGGCGGCATTACCGAAATGAAAAAAATGCCTGCCGCAATGTTCATTGTAGACCCCAGAAAAGAAGCTATTGCGGTTCTTGAGGCAAAGAAACTCGGTATTCCGATTGTTGCTATCGTAGATACAAACTGCGATCCCGATGAAATCGACTATGTAATCCCCGGTAACGATGACGCTATCCGTGCGGTTAAACTTATTTCCGGCGCTATGGCAGATGCCATTATAGCAGGCCGTCAGGGCGAGCAGACTCTTCCCGAAGCAAAAGATGAAGATGAGGAAGAAGCAGCAGCCGAGGAAGCAGTTGCCGAATAATCAACATACAATTTACGGGCGGAAGTTCTTCCGCCTTTTTTAGGAGGAAATATTATGGCATTTACAGCTAAAGATGTTAAAGAATTAAGAGAAAAAACGGGCGTTGGTATGATGGAGTGCAAAAAAGCACTTGTCGAGTCCGACGGAGATATGGATAAAGCATTTGATTACCTCAGAGAAAGAGGACTTGCCGCCGCAAATAAAAAGGCAAGCAGAATTGCCGCAGAGGGCGTTATCATCGCTTATACAGATGAAGCGGCAAAGAACACAATTCTTCTTGAAATCAACTCCGAAACAGACTTCGTTGCCAAAAACGATAAATTCAAAGATTTCGGTCTTGCAGTTGCAAAAACGGTTGCAGAGGTTAAACCCGCAGATGTTGAAGCACTTAATGCCGCAAAACTTTCAGGCTCCGACAGAACGGTTGAAGAAAACCTTCACGATATGATTCTTTCAATCGGTGAAAACCTTAAAATCCGCCGTTTCGAGATTATCCCCGGTAATGTTGTAACATACATTCACGGCGGCGGAATGGTTGGCGTTGCAGTAGTATTTGATACAGACGATGCTACAGCCGCAAAACCCGAGTTTAAGGCTATGGGTAAAGACGTTGCAATGCAGATTGCCGCTATGAGACCCGAGTATCTCGGAAAAGACGATATTTCAGCAGATGAACTTGCAAAAATGAAATCAATCATTGTTGAAAGTTCCTTAAATAAACCCGATACACTTCCGAAGCCCATTCAGACTTCTCTTATTGAAAAGGCTTGCAACGAAAAACTTTGGAGTGAAGCCGATATCGCAGCTTATGACGAGCAGAAGAAAAATAAATTCCTCTTCAACTTCCTTTCCGAAGAAGCAAAAGCAACTCTTGCAGAACTTGCCGTTGCCGCTAAAGATGAGATTGTTGAAAATAAGATTTTCGCAGGTGCCGCAGACGGCAGACTTAAAAAACAACTTCAGGAAGTTTGCCTTCTTGAACAGAACTTCGTTCGTACAGACCTCTTTGAGGGTAACGTTGCAGGTTATATTGCAAAAGTTGCAAAAGAACTCGGCGCAGATATCAAAGCAACTTCTTTTGTTCGCTTTGAAAAGGGCGAGGGTATCGAAAAAAGAGTTGACAACTTCGCAGACGAAGTTGCCGGTATGATGAAATAAGATATTCTTTTTGACGGCTTTCTTTTGAAAGCCGTCTTATAGATTGATTTTGTTAAATTTTCTCTTATGGAGGTATAAATATATGAATGAAAATGTAAGACCTGCCGAAATGCAGCGTATCACAACAAAAGAACTTGCCGAAAAATTCATTGACGAACAGATTAAAATTATTCGTGAACAGGTAGGGGATAAAAAAGTCCTTCTTGCTCTTTCCGGCGGTGTAGATTCTTCCGTTGTTGCCGCACTCCTTATAAAGGCTATCGGAGACAAACTTGTTTGTGTTCATGTAAATCACGGTCTTTTAAGAAAAGGCGAGCCCGAACAGGTTGTAAGGGTATTTAAAGAGGAAATGAAAGCAAACCTCATTTATGTTGATGTCGTAGACCGTTTCCTTGATAAACTTGCAGGTGTAAGCGACCCGGAACAGAAAAGAAAAATCATAGGTAAAGAATTTATAGAGGTTTTTGCAGACGAAGCAAGAAAACTCGAAGGCGTTGAATTTTTGGCACAGGGCACGATTTACCCCGATATCACGGAAAGTAAGGGCGTTAAATCTCACCATAATGTCGGCGGTCTTCCCGAAGACCTTAAGTTTGAACTTTGCGAACCCGTTAAACTTCTTTATAAAGATGAAGTCAGAATGGTCGGTAAAACACTCGGTCTTCCCGATAATATGGTTTACCGTCAGCCGTTCCCGGGTCCCGGTCTCGGCGTTCGCTGTGTAGGTGCCATCACTCGTGACAGATTGGAAGCGGTTCGTGAGTCCGATGCAATTCTCCGTGAGGAATTTGCCGCAAACGGTCTTGAGGGTAAAGTATGGCAGTATTTCACCATTGTTCCGGATTTCAAATCAACGGGTATTCTTAATGATGCAAGAACTTATGAATGGCCCGTTGTTATCCGTGCGGTCAATTCAATAGATGCAACAAGCGCTTCTATAGAGGAAATCCCCTATGCACTCCTTCATAAGATTGTAGACAGAATCCTTGCAGAAGTTAAGGGCGTAAACAGAGTCCTCTTCGACTTAAGCCCCAAGCCCGTAGCAACTATTGAGTGGGAATAAAATAAACAATGCCCGAAAGTCTTGATTTTAACGGCTTTTCGGGCATTTTATTTTTTTGTGCGTACCATATTCGTACCAATACAACGACTAAACGATATATTCCGTAAGCAAGTCCGCTACTTCGTTTTGCTTGTTCGGGTACAAATGGGAATATGTGTTTAATGTTGTTTTTATATCTTCGTGTCCTAACCGTTCACTTATGGTAAGCGGTGATATTCCGAGTTCTATCAAATGGCTTGCGTGGCTGTGCCGCAGTTCGTGAATTTTAATTTTTCTCACGCCGGATATATCACAATACTTTTGCATAGTTCGGTGTAGGGTTGTTTTATCACTTTGAAAAAGCTGTTGTGTCGGCTCATATCCGTAAATGTGGCTTGCATACTCTTTTACCATACTCATTATTTGTTCGGGGATTGCTATTACTCTGTTGCTTTTCGGTGTTTTCGTTTTCTTGACGGTTTTAACACCTTTGATTACGGCAAGACTTTTGCAAATGGAAACGGTATTTTTACCAAAATCAAAATCGTTTAGTGTTAATGCGAGTAATTCGCCCTCTCTCATTCCGCTAAAAAAGAATAAGCTGAAAATTGTATATGCGGCGGTATCTTCCTTTGCCGCTTCAATGAATTTTTCAAATTCTTCATATGTCCAAAAATCGAATTTTTCAGCGTTTTGTTTACCCATACTCCCGCAGAGCTGTGCGGGATTTTTTGTTAAGCCGTAATACTTGATAGCATAGTTAAAAATTGTTGATAACTGATTATGTATCTGTCTTAAATATGTTTGGGAATACGGCTCACCCGTTTTGGGATTTTTATAGTTAATAAGCTCTGTTTGCCATTTCATAACGGTTGCTGTGGTTATTTTACTTATCGGCATATTGCCGAAATAGGGCAATATCTTTGTTCTTATCATATGCCCTTTTGTTGCTATGGTAGTTGCTTCAATTCTTGCGGCACGGTTTTCCGTGTAGGACTTTACAAGATTTGAAAAAGTAATATCAATATCGGTTTTGATACTGTTAAGGAAATCCGCTTCGGCTTCCTTTGCTTCCTTTTGTGTCTTAAATCCCTCTTGCTTTTTACGCTTCTTTTCGCCCGTCCAATCGGTATATCTAACCGAAAAATACCATAGTTGTTTACCGTTCTTTGCGGTGTATTTTTGTACTGCCATAGTGTATCAATTCCTTTAATCCATATAGAATAATTCTATCATTTTGAATAGTGCTTGCATACTTCAAAATCATTGTCAGCAATACCACCGCTCCCGAAAAAACTTTATGGGTACTTTACCACAAATCGTTATATAACCTTGCTTTTTCAATTCATCATTCAGTTTTTTTATTTCTCTGTATGCCGTTGATTTAGAAACATTCAGTATATCAATAATGTCCTCAACGGTATAGAATAGTTCTTCTGTATTTTGTCTGTTTGTAGTCATTTTTGCTCCTTTGGTCATTCTCCCGCTAACAACAAGGATATGAGCCGTGAACGGCTGAAAAAGCCAAAATGACAGTAGTTTTGTTTATAAAATCATTGTTTTATCCTTTGTATCGAAAAAACGCATTTTTCCGCATTTTTGCTAAATGCTCTTGCATACTGCTTATTTCTTCGCTTGGTATAATCTGTTGAAATGATTTTGAATAATAATTTTCAAAATCGCCAGAGGTAGAATAGAAATTATCGCAAAGGCGTACACCTACATTTGCTTTCCGAAGTTCCCATTTATGCGTTTTTAAGTATCGGTATAATGCGTTCAAATCAGCAGGCGTATCACAATAATATCTTATTGCCCATATATCTTTGTTTAGGTATGTAAATTGCACTCTGTACCCGTTGCCGTCAAAAGCAGATGATATGTCAAAAATATTCTTAAACCGCTTTTCAAGGTGTACCTTTTGAGAATTGTTTGATTTAGGCATAAGGGATAAATTCCATTTTCTGTTGTTGTAAACTCCGTCTTGTAAGTGGTCTACATTCAAGTTGCTTTTTGATAACTCATTGCTGAATTGTTGCAGAACATCAATATAGTTGTCTTTTCGTAATCCGCGATAGTAATAACAAAATACTATGTGGTGAAAATATGGGGCGTAATCGGTTTTAGTACAAGTGAATTTCAAATAATCACCTTTGCTATTACCGTTTGTTGCCGCTCCCGTAAAAATCCCACTTTTCATCAGTTCATAAAAACCTTTGTCATAGTTAGTGTAATATGTTTTACCGCTCCTCAGTATTGTAATGTACATATCCGTTTCGTTAACGCTTATAGCGTAATTACGGACTAATTCTGTAATGCTCATTTATTGTTCCTTTCTTTCGTAATATTCTTTGGGTATATCTTCAATGTGATGTTTCATCTGCTCCGGGAGAAGATATGACATTGAATAAACAATTATCGGCTCTTGTTTTACACTATCCCATTCTTTAACGAAACGCCCGTATTTGTCGCCCAATCTTTTTAATTCGGCACTTTCCTTATGTGTAGAAAGATATTTATTTAATATTGCTTCTATCTTTATGCCGTCTGACATTTTGCTCCATTGTGCCGCTTGCATTAAGGACTTATACTTTCTACGGAATTTATAGCCAATATCGGAAATGTGAAAACTATATTGTTTTTCTTCGCTGTCAAATACTGTATCTGTATTTCCGTTTTCTGTTTTTGGTAAATCAACAATAAAAGTATCGTTAGAAACATTTTCTATTACTGTTTTATCTGTTGTATTTGTTTTATTTCTGTCTACTTCAAGGGCAATATTTTTGCTTTGCAAGGGTATATTTTTATCCTCACAAGGCACGGTACTATTACTTGTAGGGGTATGCTGTTTCGCAAGAATATCAAGAATATCCATATCTTTGTATCTGTCGGGTATTCTTTTGAAAAAATATATGTTGCTGTTCGGCTTGCTTCTTGTTAAATACCCTGCTTTTTCAAGCATTGTAATTGCTTTTCTGTATTGCTTTGTGCTGATACCTAAACAGTTTTCCAATTCTTGTTTGCTTAATTCAAACTTGTGGTCTTTCTTGTGTAAAGCAAAGTGTAGATATACAATGTGTGAAGCAGAGCCGTCATTCAGTAACCGTGCTGAAACGATTTCTGCTTTTCTGCTCAAACTGCCGTACCGTTCATTTTTCTTTCGTTCTTCCGGCACGCAATAAATAATCTTTTGGTTTGGATAACTCATTAAAAAACTCCTTTCGTTCAAAAATCGGATTTCTCCGCAACCTTAATGATTGTTGTAAGTTTAGCAATACTGACACGCCTGACAAAAGGCACGAAATATGCGTACTTTTAATATGCTTTCATTTGTCAATTCCTTAAAAATTGAAGTATGCAACGCATTTATCAGCGTGATATAATTAGAAAAAGAAATACAGAAAAGAGCAAATATTATGAGTGGAATACTTGAAGATTTATGGTACGGGAATGTACACCCGCAAGAGCAAAGTACAGACGGTAATAGGCAGATAAAACATTTAATTGAGCTTATGGGGCGTAACCGTAATGACTTAACATCTACGCTAACGGATAAGCAAATGGAAACACTTGAAAAATACGAGGATTGCCTAAATGAAATGAACGGGATAATTGAGCGTGAAATATTTGCTCACGCTTTTAAGCTCGGCGGCAAAATAACACTTGCCATAACTGACGGTGAAACAGAGGACGATATTTAGGCAAAAAAATAACGGGCGAAATAAATCGTCCGTTACATTTTTGGTTTTGAATACTATATCGAAAGTGTAGGACGGGCAACCGTCCTTTTCTTTTTGGCTTATTCTTGAAATACTAATTTCAAAAAATACCGCCACCAGATAGATAAAACAACTTGTCTATTTTTGTTCGTCCGTTGCGCCGGAAATATGGAATATACCCCCGCCCCGTGCTATGCGTTCAAGCTCCGTATCAATCAATCTATTTATAAATGCATTTACGCTTTCGCCGTTTGATTGTGCCGCCGTTTGTATTTCTTCCTTTTTCCCTTTGGGAACGGTCAAGTTAATACGGTCATATGCTTGCTTGTTGTATTCGTTATTATATTTGATTGCGGCGGATTTATCTTTGTAAGCCATAGCAATCCCCCCTATAATTAGTTAAAAATATTATAGCACTATTCGGAACATTGTGCAATGTACAAAATGCACAAAAATAGGCGCAAGAACATTGTGTAATGTGCCTATTGACGAACATTACGCAATGTGCTATACTGTAATCACAGCGAACGGGAAACGCCCCGTGCTGAATAAAAGAATAAAAGGAGCAAAAACAATGTCAACAAACGAAATGGAAAGCAAAATCGCAAAACTGCAAGAGTGGGAAGCACTTGCAGAGGAAGCAAAGGCAGAAGCGGAAGCATTACGGGACGAAATCAAAGCCGAAATGCTTTCAAGGGAAACGGAAGAATTAGAAGCCGGACGGTTTATTTGCCGTTGGACTTCGGTACTTTCAAACAGATTTGATACTACATCGTTCAAGAAAGAACACGCCGAAATGTACAAGCAATACACCAAACAAACGGCAAGCCGCCGATTTAGTATTGCATAAAGAAAGCGCCTTGTATAAACCGCCGACCAAAGCAATCATACAAGGCACTTGCCCCACAACCGCAGGGGAGCGGGACAATGATATTATACACGCCCGCTCCCTTAAAATCAATATCAATATATTTGAAAGGGAGTAAACCATTATGAAACAAGTAGTAAATATGTCGCGCCTTGTCAACCAATTAGAGAAGATGTTTAGAGCATTAAACGCCGACCTATTCAACAATGCGCTTGACACGCCTATTATAACCGTGATACCCACGCCGAAAGCGTATGCACATTATGTGCCATATGATATATGGGAAACAAAGAACAACGGCAGACGGGAAATAAACATAGCAAGCGGAACACTAAACAGACCGCTTGAAAATATATGTGCTTCACTCGTTCACGAAATGGTACATATGTATAATGATACTGTGCTGAACATTCAAGACACATCAAGGAATGGTACATATCACAATAAAGCATTTGCAAAGGAAGCAGAAAAGCACGGCTTAATTTGCACCAAAACAGAAAAATACGGGTGGTCGCATACTGAGCCGGACGATACGCTGATAGAATGGCTATTAAACCATAATGAGCTACAAGAAATAGAAATGTGCCGGAACGATACAAGATATTTGCCCGTTGGTATTGGCGCACATTCGGCAAGCGGCGGTATTCAAATCACTACAACGGCAAAAGGAAACAGCCGCCGTTATATCTGCCCTTGTTGTCATATGATAGTCAGAGCAACAAGAACAGTAAACATTATTTGCGGTGATTGCAAAGAAACAATGATAGAGGGGTAAAAAACTATGGTATTAAATGACGGCGAAACGGCTTTTGTAATCTTTTTACTTTTGATACTGTCCGCAGTTCTTCCGATAGTTGCAGGGATTATATTCTTTATACTTGCATACAAACGGATTATATAAAAACGGCGAGGGGCGGCAGGGTTAATCCCTGCCCCTCTCAAACAGTACCAAAACTAACCTATTTCACAATAGTACCAAAAGCACGGTACTATAAAGCGTTTTTACAATAACACATCATACCAAATCAAACGGTCGTTAGATTTGAACACGGAAAGGAATACGAACAATGACAATATACGGATATGCGCGAATATCTACACCCAAACAGAGTATTGACCGACAGATACGCAATATAAAGGCGGCGTACCCTAATGCTGTTATTTTGCAAGACGAATTTACGGGGACAAAGTTATCACGCCCGAATTTTGATAAACTACTAAAAAGAGCAACCAAAGAAGATATAATTGTTTTTGATAGCGTATCAAGAATGTCAAGAAACGCAACAGACGGCTTTAATGTCTATCAAGAGCTTTATAATAGGGGTATAGAGCTTGTTTTCCTCAAAGAGCCGCAAATCAATACGCAGACCTATAAAACCGCTTTAACAAGCTCCGTGAAGCTGACGGGGACGGCTGTGGATTATATTATAGAGGGTATCAATAAATACCTTATGGAATTAGCCAAAGAACAAATAAAGTTAGCATTTGAGCAAGCGGAAAAAGAGGTTGCAGACCTACATCAACGCACCAAAGAGGGTATTATTACCGCTCGGCTAAACGGCAAGCAGATAGGACAGCAACAAGGGGCAAAGCTCACCACCAAAAAGAGCATAGCGGCAAAAGAAATAATCCGCACACATTTAACTGATTTTGGCGGAACATTAAGCAATACAGAATGTCAACGCCTTGCCGGAATATCCCGAAACAGTTTCTATAAGTACAAACAAGAGATTATTTTTGAGCAAGGGCAACATTGAATATTATTATTCAACATATCAAATAGACCGCCATTGCTGACGGTCTATCGTATGTAATATGATTGTATGCACTAATAATTTAGTTGTTTACAATGCCCTCTATCTGCTCCAAATTAACCATATATCGAGCAAGTTTTATTAAATCCCTGCCGTCAATATTGGTATCTTGGTTTACATCCGCTCCGTATGTGTTGATTTCCGTTTCCAAATAAACCAAATAACGAGCAAGCATAACAACATCAGCACTATCGACAGACATATCGTTATTAACATCGGCGAGAAGATAGCGAAATATTGTAATTTCCCCCGCCTCCACTTGCAGGGGAATACGCGAGCCGTTTTCATTGCAAATGTCATTTTCGTTAAAGTTCAGCGTAACGGGATATTTGCCCTCTCTTGCACCGTCTTTAACTGTGAATGTTAAAGTAAAAACGGGTTTTCCTAATTCAAGCGTTACATTTTCAGTATTGTACCAAATGAATTTTGGATTTGTTGAATTATTGTTGTAAAGGAAACTGCCGTTTTCAATGCTACATTCAACGCCCGTCAATTCCAAAGCAGTATAATCATATTCGGGCGTAAAAATCAAGCAAGCAAAATCATCTGTTGTGGAAGCGGAAAAAGTAACGGTTACAGTTTCGCCCGCTCTTGCTCTGACTTTCTGTGAGAAAAAAGAGTTGCTAATTTCTTCGGCAAAGGCATTGACGGAACACACCGTCATAACTGTTGTAAGCATACATAAAGCCATAAGTAAGGATATTATTTTCTTTTTCATTACTGTACATCCCTTTCATTTGTTTTTTTGTTTTCCATAAATACATTAACCATTTCACACACAACGGCGGCTTCCCGCTCCGTAAGGCAAGATATATCTAAATACCGTTTGCTATCTATACACAACAAATAATCGGTTGTAACGCCGTATAGAAGCGCAAGGCGTATAAGTATATCATATGACGGTTGCCGTATGTCAGTTTCGTATGCGGAAATGACAGCACGCGTAACACCTACATATTGAGCTACTTGTGCTTGCGTTAGATTTCTGTTTACGCGCAATTCTTTTAAGCGTACAGATAAGCATACAATCATAAACATCACCTCTTTATATAATTTTAACAAGAGTGATGTTACTCATAGAAACATAAGGGATTTATTTTGTTGCTTTCTGTATAATTCTAAAAAATGTTTCTATTTGTAAGGATAAATGTTTCTATGAGTTGCTTTTTACAAGTTTTTGGTGTATAATGTATTTTGTATTTTTGTAACCTTTTAACTTTGCGTTAGGAGATATGCTATGTCAATATGTTTTAATGTGCTTGGCACACAATTAGAATTTCACGATGATATAAAAAAATACTATGAGCTGTCTTGCGAATTTCAAGCCGCTCACGATAAACTGTACAAAGCTGTAAATAGTAGTTTTAGCATTAAGAAAGAACCTACTGATATTTTTCAAAACATTGAAACTGCCGCCAAACAGTTTATTGGCAATCTTATAAACAACCTTTCTAATTATGGCATTTTTGATAAAACAGTAAGCGATTACTTAAATACTAATAACGGCTATTTGCAGTTGTTAAACGCTACTACCGCATATTATGAATACGCCAAAAACTCAACTGAACGAAACCACGCCATAGCAGAAGCGAGCAAGGAAAGTGCAAATGCTTCAATTAACAGTTCAATTTCGGGGTTGGATTTTGGTATTATATCAAGCAGTATAATAGACCACGCTGTATATGCCGCAATGAATAATGCCGAAATACGCAAACAATCGGTGGCGGCACTTGACCGATATTGTGCGGTTTGTAATGTTATCAATGCAAACAGAGATAGCAAAATTACGGCTGAAATTAGCGAGTACTACACAAATGAATATGTCCCCGCTATTACCTCTGCTTTATATGTTTTTTACGGGCATTTACTCTCTATTTACACTAATGACCTTAACGCTTGCGGACAACTTGATTTATCTTGTTTGGATAAAATTGATATTCAACGGTCAAACGAAATAATTGCTAATATTAAGAATGTTGATAATAAGAAAGGCGTTTTTCTAAAAGCAATAGAATTATGTCCTTATAATATCAATGCTTACCTCAACGGATATTCAGCATATCTATATCCACAAGGTTTGTCGGCTAATGATGTTTGTGGGGAGTTGATTAAATACTTTAATCTTGAAAAAGCACTGAGCAATATTCTTGTTTCTGCTTCTTCCTTATGCGATAAAGCAAAGGAATATTTGATTAAAGATGATTATTACAAGGCAAAGATAACCTATGAAGAAATTGCTTCTACATATCCCCAAAAATATTTTGGGTGGTTGGGTTTGCTTATGTGCGAAACGAAAAAGTTTACTCAAACCACGCCGGATATGAGCGTTGTTGAAAATTATTATTCAAAAGCAATCAACACCTTAGATAGTAACGAACAGCAAAACACGCTTAAAAGTCGATTTGATAATTACAAATACAATGTAACAAAGTATGCAGAGCTTATTAAGGAAAGAGAAGAAATAACGCACCAAGAAGCAGTAATACAAGGTGTATTGGAAGAAGCACAAAAAAATCGTTCAAAATGGTCTATTATAACAGCGGTTTTTGGCGTAATTGCGGCAATTGCTTTAATAGTTTTTTTCATTGCTCCAAAGTCCTTTATACTTCTTTTAATTAGCGGTGGTGTAACAGCCGCAACCGCATTTATGCTTAATGATAGCAAAAAGACGATTGCAGAATGTCAAAGTAAAAATTCAAAGCGTTCTGAAAAAGAAAAGGAAATTTCCGAATTAAGAAGCATAATAATCAATGATGCAAGCATAGAAGGCATAATATAAAACGATTATTCGGACAGAGTAAGGAAATATCGCACTTATCCCGTGTTTTAAGTGCAAAAAAACGCCGTTTTTTGATGTTGTTCGGATAGCAGTTTGAAAATATAAACTACCCCGCGAAACACACGAAAAACAGCTTTTTATGGCGTACCATTTTCGTACCAATATTTTTGATAGTCGATTGTTTAAGGGATTTCACCCGCAAAAAATGAGAATATATAGACAAAATAGACGGTGAAAAACTACTGATTAAACTGTCGGTCTTGAGTGGGAATGATTTTCGTAACAAATCAATAAGTCAACAGTATTTACCCATAACAAACACACGGCGGCGGGGAGAAATCCCTGCCGCCGTTTTTATTTGTGACTTTTTTCGCAAACGCCATTGACAAAAACTAAATGGCATGTTATAATATAGCATATGTTATATAACGATAGCTTTTTATGGAGGTGCCGTATGCCACCTAAAGTGAGAATTACAAAGGAAGATATTATCCATACTGCTGTTGAAATCGTAAGACGGGATGGTACAGGTGCCATTAATGCAAGAGTAATCGCCAAAGAGTTGAACTGTTCTACGCAACCGGTGTTCTCCAATTTTGCAACGATGGAGGATTTGCGCTACGCTGTAGTAGCTGCCGCTGATGCTTTATATCAAGAATATATAAACCGGGAAATTGAGACTGAAAACTATCCGGCATATAAAGCGACCGGTATGGCGTATATACGCTTTGCAAAAGAAGAAAAGGAACTGTTCAAACTGCTATTTATGCGTGACCGTTCTGCCGAGCTTGTGCAGCCGGAAACAGAAGAAATGAAAAAAATATACGACATTGTGCAAACCAGCACGGGTTTTGGCGGAGATAAGGTTAAGATGTTTCATCTTGAAATGTGGGCATATGTTCACGGGATCGCTACAATGATGGCAACGGGTTATTTGGAACTTGATACAGAGCTTGTGAGCGAAATGATGACCGATGCATATCAAGGTATGAAAAATCGCTATAAAGCAAAGGAGTAATTACAGTGGACGCAATCAGAATTGATTCATTGACAAAGAAATATAAGGACGTTACCGCTGTTGATAATTTGAGTCTAACAGCAAAACAAGGTGAACTGTTTTCTCTTCTTGGTGTTAACGGTGCAGGAAAAACAACAACTATTAAAATGCTTTCATGCCTTACCACCCCTACGAGTGGAAATGCTTTTTTGAATGGCAAAAGTATTATCAGCAACACCTGCGATGTGAAATCCATTATTGCCGTATCTCCGCAGGAAACCGCTGTAGCGCCTGGTCTTTCAGTTATGGAGAACCTTGAATTGATGTGCGGCGTTCACGGTATCGGAAAGGATAGGCGAACAGGAAAAATAGCAGAGTTGACGGAGCTTCTCGGTCTTGATACTGTACTGAAAAAGAAGGCTGGGAAACTGTCGGGCGGATGGCAGCGCAGATTAAGTATTGCCATGGCGCTAATCAGCGAGCCTCAGATTTTGTTTCTTGACGAGCCAACTTTGGGACTTGATGTACTTGCCCGAAGTGATCTTTGGGACATTATTCGTTCTCTCAAGGGTAAGGTTACGATCATTCTGACGACCCACTATATGGAAGAAGCAGAGGCACTGTCTGATCGCATTGCCATTATGAAGGACGGCAGGTTGCTTGTCTGTGCTACCGCCGGGGAGATCAAGGCAATGGCCAATACCGACAGTTTTGAAGAAGCCTTTGTGCGTATTGTGAAGGGGGCGACAAAATGAGAATGCTGAGTTTCGCCGATAGAAACGCAAAAGAAATATTACGGGATCCATTGAATTTAGCTTTTGGCCTGGGTTTCCCCATTGTTTTGATTCTGCTGCTCACCGCCATACAGGCAAATGTGCCGGTTCCCATTTTTGAAATAGCACATCTCACTCCTGGCATAACGGTGTTCGGCCTGTCCTTTATGACGTTGTTTTCCGCCACCGTCATTGCAAAGGACAGAGGCAGTTCCCTTCTGCAAAGGCTTTATACAACACCTCTTACGGCAAAGGATTTTATCATCGGTTACACGTTTCCGATTTTACCCATCGCTATGGCGCAGAGCATCATCTGTTATATTGCTGCCCTTGTACTCGGGCTTGACCTTACCGTGAATATTTTATATGCAGTGTTGTTCCTCATCCCTGCTGAGCTCCTGTTCATTGCATTAGGCCTGCTTTGCGGGAGTGTATTAACTGATAAGCAGGTGGGCGGCATATGTGGTGCACTCCTTACCAATCTTGCGGCCTGGCTGTCGGGCACTTGGTTTGATCTTGAACTGGTAGGTGGAGCATTTCGAAAAATTGCCTACGCTCTGCCGTTTGTTCACGCCGTCGAAATGGAACGAGCCGTCCTTGCAGGGAAACTTGCGGATATCTTTCCACATCTTTGGTGGGTGTTGGGATATACCGCCATTACAATGATTGCCGCAGTTCTGTTGTTCCTACGGCAGATGAAGAAACAATGAGAAAATGAATTATGTAAACCGTTAGATGCTATTCTCCTATCATCTTAAAAGAAGGTGCCTTATTTGGCACTACTCTAAATGTGGTGATAGCGATACGGTGATAGTAAAACGATAGCATTAGTCAGTACACCCTATGTAAATAGGATAATCTGAAACAATGCGAGTCAAATCGAGCCATATTCCCTAAGCAAAGTCGTTTAAGGTCGACTTTGTGTTTGCGAGTGGGAATAAAAACAGCAAAGCCCGAAAGCCCTGTATTTCAAGGGTTTCGGGCGTGTTTCTTTTTGTGGCGTACCACAATCGTACCAATAAAGCGGTCAGACTATATATTCGGTCAATATTTCGGCTATTTCGCTTTGCTTGTTCGGGTACAAATGGGAATATGTGTTTAATGTTGTTTTTATATCTTCGTGTCCTAACCGTTCGCTTATGGAGAGCGGTGATATTCCGAGTTCTATCAAATGGCTTGCGTGGCTGTGCCGGAGTTCGTGAACCTTGATTTTGCGAACGCCGGATATAGTGCAATACTTTTGCATATCTCTATGAAGCGTTGTTTTGTCCTTTTGGAAAAGACGGTCGGCGGGGTTGTATTCGTATATGTGGCTTACATAGTCCTTTATCATTTCCATTTTTGTGGCTATGTATAGATTCTTTATTTCCCAAATATCTCATTAGGTATTTTCCTTTGCTTTAATTTCGTTGATAACTCAAATGTTAATTCTGCTTTCCGTTGGAAACAGACCAACTTTCAGCAAATTCTTTATTCTCTACCGCTGCATTATACGGCTCCGCCAAGAACTCTTTTATCGTCCTCAGCACCGTATCGAAATCATCGGTCTTTGTATCAATCTTTCTGCAGAATGCTTTCCATTTCTTCTGCATAGCATCGTCGCTGCCGAAGGTCATGACCTGCTCGAACTGCTCCACGGTGAAATGATGTCCGCGGTTTTCAAAGGTCTTTTTCAGTGCTTCCGTCAGTGTTGCACCGTCGAAATTGAACTTATTTGCAAGATAGTATAGGTCGTAATAATCTTTCATCCGGCTGGAGAACTCCATCAGAGAAAGGATGGCGTCGAGTTTTTCGGCAACCGTAGTTTCCAGTGAATAAGTGTTGACCGTTGGCGCGAAAAAATCGTCAAGCTGCGTCGGTATCTTCCGTTTTTCCTGCTTTGGTACGATCACATCACCAACACCGAAGTCGATACCGAAAGGTGTTTTGGTGTTCTTGATCCTTGCCCCGAGGGAAGCTCCGATCCCGGCGTATTTCTTCGCCACCGCAATGGGCGCTACGTCTTTGATCTCAAAGGTTATGAAATCGTTTCCGGTGTCAGTCGCTATGATTTCTTCCAGTATCGCTTTGAGCTGTTCCGGCGTGTTCGGCATCTTTCGGAGCAGAAAATCAACATCAACGGTAACACGGCTGTCAAAATCCGTGAGGGAGTAGATGAACAAGCCGCCTTTCAGGACAAGATTTTCCGCATATTTGGACTTTTCCAGTCGCCGCAGAAATTCCTCCTGACAGAAGAGCTGCAAGCAGAGCTGATAGCTTCTGCCACTTTCCGCCGCTTTGTTTTTGAGCCGTGCGAGCACGGATGCGGCAATATCAGCCATTCAGCAATACCTCCATTACATTCATCATCTTTTTGTAAACGCCCATTTCCTTTGCATATTTAGAAAGGTTGGCAAGATTTTTCTTTTCGTCCGAAACATAGGCATTGATTGCTTTATTGAAAATCTCATTATCCAGCTTTGTGCGGTACTTGAAGCAATCGCAGATCGTGCGCTCCCGGTCATACACGGGAAGTGCAACGCCGTTGAATAAACCCGTCGTTTCACCGAGGTGGTACATATCGTTCTGAACATAATACGCCTTTACGGGCACTTCTTCCTGTATGGCTTTTACGGTTCTGGAATAGGATCGGGGAACGGTAATCGTCCATTCCCGGGGTGCAAAATCGCTGTAACCGTAATAAAACAGCGCCGATTCCACACAAACAATGCCTTGTGTCATCAACTTGGAAAGAATAAGTTCTTCTTT